>JAIRLQ010000322.1 GCA_031259345.1 Treponema sp. | reverse complement strand
CCCGCTCACCGGTTCGCGGGGGAGCTTCAGGGCGTTCTTGAAGGTATTAAACCCCTTCGGCACCAATAAAAGTCTGGTTTTTACCGGATTTTAACATGATTTTAAGACTTGACAATTACGGCTAATTCCGAAGACAATAACATCACTCGCAATGTTAATAAGTTAGGGGGGTTGGTTTTACGGGGCATGAGAGATCCAGACAAATAGTATACTTTTTCATACATTTTTCAGAATTCATTACAAAATCAAATACCATACAGCAGATGATTTTCTTAACTTGTTGATATTGCTATCACTTGTGCCAAACGTAGGTTGGCAATTTTATTTCGTCGTTTTTTTAAGGAGGACAAGGTGAAAAAAAATCTGGTACAGGTATTGATTCTGGCTATTGTTCTGACGGGCCCGGTGTTTGCCGGCGGATTCCAGCAGCAATCCGGCTCTGCGGCCGCGACGGGCGGGGTAAAGAAGATCTCCCTCTATACTGAACGTGAGTATCGATCCCTCAACCAGCTTACCGGATCGGACCAGAACCTTTTCGAGGTCCTGGGGAACATCAGCGAGGGCCTTTACCGTACAGACGTAAACCACCAGCCGATACCCGCACTGGCCACGGCTCATGAAATCTCCCCTGACGGTCTTGTATACACCTTTCATCTGCGCAGCGGCCTTAAATGGAGCAACGGCGATCCCCTTACCGCTAAAGACTTTGTATATTCCTGCCTTAAGCTGGTTGAAAATCCCGAGAATAGTTACGGCTTCATCGTTACCGATTATGTGGTGAACGCCATGGAATATCAGGAAGGCAAAGTAAGGGCGGATCAAGTGGGTGTCAAGGCTCTAAACGACCTTGCTCTGCAGGTAACGCTCAAGGCGCCGACAGCCTATTTTATCCTGCTTACCACTATGCCCATGTATTACCCGTTGAACGAGAAGTTTGTGGAATCCAAAGGCGATAATTACGCCAATACTGCGGCGGATATTCTCTACTGCGGGCCTTTCAAAATCACCGAGTTTGATCTTGCGTCGGGTGTCAAAATGGTAAAGAACCCCGATTATTGGGACGCCGCTAATGTCAAACTTGATGCCGTCGAGTTCCACGTTATCAAGGAGCAAAGCGCCGCCCTTAACGCCTACGAAGCGGGTGAAATTGACCGGGTGAATCTGTCCGCTCAGGATATCCCGTCCTTTAAAAACAGCCCCGAGGTAACCAGCTACTCGGATTTCCGCAATAATTATCTTCAGTTCAACACTATTAACCCTGAGATGAATCCCAATATCCGTAAAGCCCTTTCCTTTGCGGTAGACCGGGAATTGTTTGTTTCCACCGTAATCGCAAACGGCAGCGTGGCTGCCGGCGGTGTAGTGAGCCAGGGCGTAAGCGGCGACGGAAAGAAGACCTTCCGCCAGTTAAACGGCAATGTTTCGGCCTTTGATGCGGCCAAGGCAAAGCAATACTGGGCTGCCGGAGTAGCCGAGCTGGGCGGTAAGGCCCCGCAGCTCACCCTGCTCTGTATGGACGACAGTATAACCAGAGACCTGGCTACCTTTGTGCAGGATCAGTACCGCAGGCATCTGGGGATAGAGGTAACCATCAGCCCTTCAACCCAGAGGGCGCGGAACGATACAATGCAGACCGATGTAAACTACGACTTCGCCATATCCGCCTGGGGCGCCGATTACGATGATGCCATGACTTACCTTGACCTGTGGACAAGCGGGAACGGTTACCGGGGTAATTATAAGAACCCCGATTACGACAAGATGATAGCCGATGCCAAAGCTGAACCCGATCCGGCCAAACGGCTTTCCATTATGCTCAAGGCTGAAAAGAAACTTGTCGAAGAAGACATGGTCGTAACCGGTCTTTATGACAGGGGTTTTACCAGTCTGACCAGGAAAAGCGTGAAAGGGATGATCTCTCATCCGGTGGGACAGACCCTCGATCTAAAGTGGGCTTACATCGAATAAGACCGTGGGCAAGTACGTTGTTAAACGCATCATTTATATCGTACTGACCATGTGGCTTATTGCCACGGCAACTTTCTTTTTAATGAAGTTAATGCCCGGTACGCCCTTTGACGAAGAGCGGTTTGTACGTTTGCAACCTTCACAGCAGGCAACGGTCATGGCCCAATACGGTTTGGACAAGCCCTTGGGGGGACAGTACCTGCAATACATGGGAAACGTACTCCATGGGGATCTGGGAACTTCCTTTACCTATAACGGCAGGAAGGTAAGCGACCTCATCCGGGGCCGCATCCCGCCCAGCGCCCTGGTAGGCGCCCAGGCGATCCTGGTAGGTCTCGGTATAGGCTTGGCCCTGGGGATTATCGCCGCATGGAGGCACAACGGCGCCCTGGACAGCATGACCATGGTGCTGGCGATTCTGGGGGTGAGTATTCCCAATTTTGTCGTTGCCGCGTTGCTTCAATATTTCGTCGGGCTTAGGCTGGGCATACTGCCTGTAGCCTTCTGGGAAAGCTGGGCTTGTTCAATTATGCCGAGTATCGCCCTCTGTTTTTCACCTCTTTCCAGCGCGGCGCGGTTTATCCGTACCGAGATGCTGGATGTTTTAAGCCAGGATTATATCATCACCGCCCGTTCTAAAGGCATGAGCCGGATGCGGCTTATGATGAAACATACCCTGCGTAATTCCATAATCCCGGTGGTTACGATCTTCGGCCCCATGGTGGTAAACCTGATGACAGGTTCCCTGGCGGTGGAAAGTATTTTTTCCATACCAGGCATCGGGAGTCTCTTTACCGATTCGGTGCGTAACAACGACTACCCGGTAATTATGGGACTGACTATATTTTTCAGCCTGTTCTACATTACGGTTATATTCCTCGTGGATGTGGCCTACGGCCTTATTGACCCCAGGATACGTCTGGCCGGGGATAATTCCGGGGCATAGGGGGACGTTCATGGAAGCGGATACGGACAATTTTGTTATTGACGCTAAACTTTTCGAACCTTCCTCGGATATGTCCTCCCAGCGGGAACGTATCGCCCGGGTCCATCACAGCGCATTCTACGATGGCTGGATCAGACTGCGAAAAAATAAAGCCGCCGTCGGGGGCTGCGCGGTACTGGTCATCATAAGCCTATTGGCCGTCTTCGCCCCTGTTTTTTCACAATTCACCTACTACGATACGGATTATACGGCGAGGTTTATGCCTCCCAGCGGCGAACACATCTTTGGTACCGATCTTTTCGGCCGGGACCTATGGGCCAGGCTCTGGTACGGTACCAGGATGTCGCTGCTTATCGGGCTTTCCGCGGCCTTTATCAACCTTTTCATCGGGGTAACTTACGGTTCCGTATCCGCCATCGCCGGCGGCAATGTGGACAACATGATGCAGCGTATAATAGAACTTCTGGTGGGAATCCCCTCCCTCATCATCCTTATTTTAATGATGGTGGTTCTGCCGCCTGGGGTGTGGACGATTATTATCGCCCTCTCGGTGACCGGCTGGGTTAACATGGCGCGGCTGGTACGGGCAGAAATTCTGCGGCTTAAAATGCAGGAATTTGTACTCGCCGCCCGGCTTTTGGGAACGCCTACCTCAAAAATAATCATTCGCCATTTGGTACCCAACACGGTGAGCGTTATCGTAATCCAAACTATGTTCAGTATTCCTGCGGCTATTTTTTCCGAAGCCTTTTTAAGCTTTATCGGCCTGGGTATCGCCGAACCCAGGGCTTCCCTGGGAGTCTTGATAAACGTAGGTTACGGATCGCTCCGTACATCTCCCCATATGCTGATCTTCCCGTCTATTGTGATCGTTTTAATAATGGTGTGTTTTTGTATCCTCGGCGACGGGCTGCGCGATGCCTTTGATCCGCGTATGAGGCAGTAGGGATCGGGCAGCCATGGAAGAAAAAGCACGGGAAAGCCGGAATCTTTTAAAGGTCTCCGATTTGGAAGTAAGTATCCACACCGACAACGGTGTTGTCCACGCGGTACGGGGGGTAAGTTTTACCCTGCATCATGGCGAGACCCTGGCGATAGTGGGGGAATCGGGCTGTGGTAAATCGGTTACCTTTAAATCAATATTAGGCCTGCTGCCCGAAACCGGCCGTATTGACGCGGGCAGCGTAGTTCTGGAAGGACGGGAAATCGCAGGCCTTCCGGAAAAAGAGATGCGTCAGATCCGGGGACGGGATATTTCCATGATATTCCAGGATCCCCTTACAAGCCTCAATCCGACAATGAATATAGGAGACCAGATAGCGGAAGTGCTTAAGCTGCACCGGAAAAATATGATCCCCGCCCAGCGCCGGCAGCGGGTGCTGGAACTTCTGTATCTGGCGGGTATACCCAACCCTCAAGAGAGGTACCGGCAGTATCCGCATCAATTTAGCGGAGGAATGCGGCAGCGGGTGATGATCGCTATCGCTTTGGCCTGCGATCCCAAAATACTCATCGCCGACGAGCCGACCACCGCGCTGGATGTAACAATCCAGGCCCAAATCCTGGATTTAATGAAAGAACTCCAGCAAAAGATAAACACGGCCATAGTGATTATTACCCATAACTTGGGGGTAGTAGCGAGTATTGCTAACCGCCTGGTGGTGCTTTACGGCGGCAAAGTAGTGGAGCAGGGACTCCTGAACGAAATTTTTTATGAAATGCGTCACCCATACACCAGGGGCCTTCTGGATTCCATTCCCCGGTTGAATGTTGAGCGCCGGGAACTCAGTTCTATACCCGGTTCTCCGCCGGATCTGATGGATCCGCTTCCGGGCTGCCCCTTCGCGGCCAGGTGCGCCAGTTGCATGAAGGTTTGTGGGAAATATGCCCCGTCTTTTACGGCCTTTTCCGAAACCCATAGCGCCGCATGCTGGCTCTACGATCCGCGGATGCCCAGAGCCGGTGAGGCTGGGGAGGCGGCTAATGGATAAGGCAAATAAAGCGATGGACGGCGATGTACTCCTTACTGTCCGGGATCTGGCCCGTTATTTTATCTTGAGCAAAAAACGGATCCTTAAGGCCGTGGACGGCGTGAACTTCTCCATACGCCGGGGGGAAACTTTAGGGATAGTGGGCGAGTCGGGCTGCGGAAAATCCACCCTGGGCAGGACAGTGATAGGTCTTTATGAACCAACCCGCGGCTGCGTAGAGTTTGACGGAATCTCTGTTCATGAAAAGAAAAACAAGAGCGTTGCCGCTGAATTTTCCCGGCGTATGCAGATGATCTTTCAGGATCCCTATACGAGCCTTAATCCGCGTATGAAGGTGAACGATATTATCGCCGAAGGAATCGACAATCACCACATGGCAAAAAACCGGCAGGAACGGAACCGGATGGTAGCGGAACTGCTTTACAGCGTAGGTTTGGATGAGGATCACGCCGGTCGTTACCCCCACGAATTTTCCGGCGGCCAGCGGCAGCGTATCGGCGTAGCCCGGGCGCTGTCGGTAAACCCCGATTTCATCATAGCCGACGAGCCCATTTCCGCTTTGGACGTATCCATACAGGCCCAAGTTGTCAATTTATTAAAGAGCCTCCAGGCCAAGCGTCATCTTACCTATATGTTTATCGCACACGACCTTTCCATGGTGCGTTACATATCCGACCGTATAGGCGTAATGTATTTGGGCGGGATCGTAGAATTGGTGGACAGCGAGGGACTCTTTAAAACACCGCTTCACCCCTATTCCATAGCCCTGCTTTCAAGCGTCCCTATTCCCGATCCAAAAGAGGAGAACAGCCGCCGCAGAATTGAGCTGCCC
>JAIRLQ010000311.1 GCA_031259345.1 Treponema sp. | reverse complement strand
ATAATAAGCGCTTTAATATTGGCTGCGTTGCCTATAATTATTTTTTACGCTATCTTACAGAAATATATAATGCATGGAATCTCGGAAGGAGCGATAAAAGGGTAAAAACGCCGGAATGGTGTACAAAACAATCCGGCGATTGTGGCCGAACGGGTGCTGAGCGCATAACCTGACCGGGAGCGCTCATCGAAAAATGAAAAAATCAAATTTTCTCTTTGACAAAATCATAGGATCAATATCAGTCGTAACAGACCTTAGAAACTGTTAAGTAATAACTTGCGGAGTTATATGATTCAGGACATAATTCCAGCTTTCAAAAGTTTGTTTCTATACCCGTTGCTGCCGCCGCAATCACCGGTTACCAGAAGATTTGCCGCATGGGCAAACGTATTCTTCCCGACACCACCACCGCGTAATGCTTTCTTTCCGCGGATTATCGTGTTCAATGCCAATCCGGTTATCTCGTGAACAACCGTTGCGCCCCGTATCCATAGGATTTAGACAGCGTTGCTGCATACTGTCTCCTTTGCATCTCATTCATGGTATAAACAAATCATCGTAATTCTATATGCCATAAGGAAATACCAAACTATGACATCGAACTTTTCAGATCGGGGTACGGCCCCTGCCGGTACTATAAATTTTCCATGTGGGACCGGAGGCGGGAAGCGGCCAACTTCTCGGACATCCCCGGCCCCAAGATTGATACCCCCGGCCCTTGGTCCTTGTCCTCAATCCGTATCCGGACATGAAATTTCCGGGTTTCTCCGGGGGATATAAATTGCGGCGTTCCTTCTTCGCGCATCTTTTTCCTGCCAAAGCATGGCAGTTTGCAGGTTCAAAGCCGATGACATAGTCCCTTGTTTTAAGCGGTTTCCCCTGTACCATGTAAGGAAGTTCTTTCGTATCGAAAGAGACCGGCATAGGGATCTTCAAATCCGGGTTATAGCGGGTGCGTATCCCTCCTTCTCAAAAAATGGTAATAGCACTGCTCATTTTCGGACGGCATAGGGTACCCGAAATTGATATGGTAAAGGCACATAAGGGGATAGGTTTCGGTACCCTTGCTGATAATTTCACCGGTTGTCCCTATAAAGTTTTCCACCGCCGTTATGCCGCCGGTGGTGGTAAAACCGGCGGTAAAGGACTTCAGAAAATCCATCCCCTTGGGTTTCGTATCACAATATTGAAGCGCCGCAGACGCAGGGGACAAAGCGGCTTAAATAAGAGATTCGGGAAATATCGGCGCAACGATCCGCCGGGACGGTAAATTTCAGACCAGCCTGGTTTTTACCTCAAAAAGCCGCGCCCGCTCCCCTTAATTGGTATGTTTAAAGACCGGGAAAAATAAAGAATTTTGCTTGCATAATTAAAAAATAGCTATTATTATAAAAGAGTCCTTTCTTTTATTTTTAAGCGGGTGGCTTATGTCAAAAAAATATGCATGGGTATGGAATATTAAGCCTGAATGTGTGGAAGAATACGTCAGACTGCACTTGAATCCCTGGCCGGAAATAATGAAGGCCCACGCGGAAGCGGGTTTTAAGAATTATTCTATTTTTCAGAACGGCAATCAGTTTTTCTATGAGTTTGAATGTGACGGTAACCCGGAAGCCGTCTTTGCGGCAATGGAAAAGAATCCTGATTGTATACGCTGGAATAACATAACTTCCAAGATGATTGACGAAAAGTTGGAGGACGGCGGCGTCAGTTCGGGAGTACGTTATATGCGGGAAGTTTTCTACCTTAAATGATGTTGCGGTTTCAGGAGGATACGATATGGCAGAGGCTCTTCCTATTGTAAGGGCGAAGGGCATTACCAAAACGTTTAGCGGCGTTACGGTATTGCAGAATGTCGATTTTGATATATGTCCCGGGGAAGTACACGGGCTTATCGGCGAAAACGGGGCTGGAAAATCGACCTTAGTCAAAATTATCAGCGGCGTTTACACGCCTGCCAATGGTGATATATTTATAAATGACCATCCGGTATATTTCAAAAACCCCCACATGGCCCGGGAAGCGGGTATCGCGCTGATCCATCAGGAGCCGCTTACCTTTCAAGATCTAAATGTTACCGAAAATCTGTACCTGGGCCATACCCGGGGCAAGGGTAACCCCCTGATCAGATGGAAAGAACTGTACCGTAAAACCGATGAACTCCTGGAAACTCTGGATGTACGGATGCGGAGCCGGGACCCGGTCCGGGGGATGACTATCGCGGACCAGCAGATGATCGAAATTGCCTGCGCCCTTTCCCAGAATGCCCAGGTGATTATCATGGACGAGCCCACCGCCGCCCTTTCCCATGGGGAGGTCAAAACCCTGTTCGAGATGATCCACCGCCTCAAAAAGCAGGGTAAGGCCATCGTCTTTATCGGACACCGGCTGGATGAGATTATTGAGATATGTGATAGGATAACCGTATTACGGGATGGAAAACTGGTTGGAGAATGTCAAAAGAACGACGTGGATCAGGATAAGCTGGTACACCTGATGATCAACCGGACTTTTGAAGAACTGATAGTCAAGGAAACGGTTCCCATCGGCGATGTGATGCTGGAAACCAAAAGGCTGACCTATCCCGGGCAGTATTACGATATCAGCCTGAAGGTCCGCCGGGGGGAAATCGTCGGTATGGCCGGACTGGTGGGGGCCGGACGCAGCGAGGCGGCTTCCGCGATATTCGGTACCTGTCCCGCGTTGAGCGGGGAAATCATGGTTAAAGGGGAAAAGGTGCATATCAAGAATCCCCTGGCCGCCATGAAGAAGGGGATCGCTATGGTTTCCGAGGACCGGGCCCGTACCGGGCTGATAACCCCCTTTAGCATTAAATACAATATGACCTTCGCGATTCTGTACCGGATCGCTTCCAAGTTTGGATTTATCCGGAATAAAAAAGAGGATGAGTTTGTAAACAAGTATATCGTCTACCTGAATGTCCGGATGCGTGATACGGATCAGCCGGTACGGGAACTATCCGGAGGGAATCAGCAGAAGGTCGTTATTGCCAAATGGCTTTTGACCGAGTCGGATATTCTGATCCTGGACGAGCCGACCCGGGGTATAGACATAGGCGCCAAAGCGGAAGTGTATAAATTGATTAACGAGTTGGCCAAGCAGGGTAAGGCGATTTTGATGATATCCTCAGAACTGCCGGAGATCCTGCAATTGTCGGATCGGGTATATGTTATGTGCGAAGGGCATATTACGGCTGAATATAACCGGGATGAGCTTGACAGTAAGAAAATTATGACCGCGGCATCAACGGTTCATGAACGGAGAGCAGTGAATGAATAACAATTTCAAACGCTTCGTCAATAATAACGTCAAAGAATTGGTTACTTTGGGAATAACTGTTTTGGTTTTTATCATGGCGGGAATTTTCAAACCTGAGCTTTTCACCGGAGGACAGTTTTCAAGCCTCATCAATAGTATTCTTCTCTGGATGCCCCTGAACCTGACCATGGCCCTGGGAATGATGATGGTCGTCATAGTCCGGGACATAGACCTTTCCATAGGTTCCGGCGTAGCTTTAAGTGCCATGGTAGCGGGGCTTTGTTTCCGGAACCTGGGATTCAGTATTCCCGCGGGAACTTTGATAGCCATGGTTGTCGGCCTTACTTGCGGGGCGCTGAACGGTTTTCTCGTTGCGTATCTCAAAATACCGGCAATCATCGTTACCCTGGGTACCATCAATGCCTATCGGGGCCTGACCTATATTGTTTCCGCGGGTAAGCAAATTACCGGTTATGAACTTCCCGCCGGAATGAGCAATGTAGTTTCGCAAGGCATCCCCATAGGGCCGGTGTTTATTCCCTGGATGGTCTT
>JAIRLQ010000289.1 GCA_031259345.1 Treponema sp. | reverse complement strand
TCAATTGAATTTTGCTTTGCCCCCAGATCAAGGATAGTTTTGATGGTGCTTATGGGGCAGCGTTCCTCAATTGCGATGTGCAGCGGGGAATTGCCGTAATCGTCCGGGCTGTTTACCCTGTCTTTGGTAAGGAGCGTTTTAACCGCGTCGTTTGAGGTATTAAGGGCATTCTGGAAGGGGGTGCGGCCCCGGGAATTTCTTGCGTGAATTGAAGCGCCCCAATTTAAAAGCAATATGGATATGTCGTTGCGGTTAAGCCCCGCGGCGACATGCAGGGCGGTATCTCCTTTAAAGTTCCTGATATTCGGATCGGCCCCGTATGCCACAAGCCTTTCCATGGCCTGGGGGAAGCCCGAGATGATGCCTTCAAAAAAGGGCGTGTTGCCGTCTGAATCCCGTATGTCAACTTCCGCGCCTTTTGCCAAAAGCAGGGCTTCTATATTTGTCATGCCCAGGCGTACCGCGTCATGAAGGGCGGTTTTTCCGTTAAGGGCGTGGGCGTTACTGTCAAGGCCCCTGTCTATAAGGGTTTCGGCGGAGCGGTAGGCGTTCCAGCGTACCGCCGCATGAAGCCCTGTGTTGCCCAGGGTGTCCCTTGCCTCAAGCTGGGCGCCGTTTGCTTGAAGGGTCTCTATGGTCGAAGGGGAATTGACCTTAACCGCGGTAAAGAGCGGTGTTTCGCCTGTGGCGTTGGGCGCTTCCGTATTGGCGCCCATCGAAATAATCTGGGGAATCCACCTGTCGTATTTCCATTGGGCAAGGTAATGAAGCGCCGTATTCCCCAGGCCGTCTTTGGCTTTTAATGTCTGGGGGCTAAGCATCCAGCGGCGGAGTTCCGAAGCGTCCCCTCCCTCTTTGGGGAAGCTTAGAAGAAGGGGGCTTTCTCCTGCGGAGTTGGACGCAAAAATATCCGCGTCTTTTGAAAGCAGCAGTTCCCCCGAAACCTGCTCATTCAAACGCACTGCCAAAAGCAGGGGGGTGTCCCCTTCCTTGTTCCGGGCATTTACCCGGGCTTCTCTGTCAATTATATAATTAATTACTTCGATACTTGCCCGGTTTTTTATCGCGATATGAAGCATGGTATTGCCCTGGCTGTCATTTTGAAAAACCGACTCGCTTGTAATGAGTGAATAAAGGATGGGGCTTTCATTAATCAGGGAGCGTTCAAAGGGGGTAATGCCCGCGTTGTCCGCCGCGAAAATATCCGATTTATACATGATAAGGAGGGGAACATACCGGGCCTCTTCCTCTTCTATCGCAAGATACAGGGCTGTCTTGCCTTCGGCGTTACGGATGCTTACATCGCTTCCCCGGGCCAAAAGAAGCTGAATGATTTCCTGGGGCCGGTTCAGCATAATAACCACGTGGAGCGGGCTGTCGCCGTGTTCGTCCCTAAGGTTTATATTCGCCCCCTTGGAAAGAAACAGTTCCAAAGCTTCCTGGTGGTTTCCCGCGGGAACGGCTATGTGCAGTACCGAGTTTCCCTTGGCGTCCTGGGAATTTACCTCCGCCCCCCTGTCCAGCAGGGTTTTCATAATACGGATATTTCCCGAACGGGCCGCTTCGTGCAGGGGTGAAGCGCCGGAGGCGTTTTTAATGTTTACGTTGGCGTCTTTTTCAAGAATAAAATCGATGTAGCCCGAATAGCCTTCCCTGGCTGCATAATGCAGCGGCGCCATGCCGTCGGCAAGGCGTATGTTGTAGTTGGAACTTTTTACGGCCGGCGCAAAGTACGCATAAAGGGAGTTCTCCGAATCGGCGCCTTTAAGAATAAGATATTCCGCCACTTCGGCGTGATTCCGGGAATTGGTGCGTTTAAGGGCTATATCAAGGGCCGTTTCCCCCTGGCTGTTTGTCGCGCTAAGGTCGTTTTTTCCGGCGTTAAGGATTATGTCTACCGAAGAGCTGTTTCCCTCCTCCGCCGCCAGGTGAAGTATGGTTCCTCCGGAAACATCTTTGCTTTCCAGGTTTTTTGGGGAAAGAAGGGCGTTAAGGAATTGGCCGCCGCTTTTAATGCCTGTCTGGGCCGGGCTTGCGCCTCCCGACGGATGGTGGTGAATATCGGATCCGCCATCGGAAAGGATCTTTGCCGTTGCGGGATCAAGCTTTTCCGCGCTGATGTCCAGGGGGGTTCTGTCCTGTTCGTCCAGGGCGTTGGTATCCGCCCCAAGGGCTACAAAGAAAGCCGCCATTACCGAATCCTTGTGTTCCGCCACAATGTGTAAAGGCGTTCTTCCCATGCTGTCCCGGGCGTTTACATCGACATCACCCAAAAAGTAAGCCCTGGCTTTGTCTCCCTGGCCCCGGGCCAAAAGAGTCCACACGTCATCTTCAACCAAAACCTCTGCCGGTTGATCGATAGCCTCTTCTTCAGCTTTGGGCTGGGAGGCGCATCCTATAAAAAACACGGCAAAAAGAACCATTCCTGCTGCAGAAATGGTGAATAAATAGTTTTTCCGCATAACTCTCCTCATCATACTGATATAATCGACAGGAAAAAGCTCCGGCATTAGGGAACAAAACCGGCATAAAACAGCCGGAACATTGTTTCTTACGTCCGTCCGGTAATGCAAGCGCATTTCCCCCGCTAATCCAAACAGGGCGCCCGGGCGCTTCCCCGGCTGGGTGCTAGATGGACGAAGCTCCTCCCGCGCTGCGCGCCAATTTTTGTTTTACGTTT
>JAIRLQ010000252.1 GCA_031259345.1 Treponema sp. | reverse complement strand
CCCCTGTACAAGAAAGCCCCTGGCGATTATCATTATATTATGGAAAAACCTGTTATCGCTCCGTCAATTCTGGCAGCGGATTTTTCGAACATGGCCGGGGCCCTTAAAGAGATCGAAGCCTCAGGCGCTGAATGGGTACATATCGATGTGATGGACGGGCATTTTGTTCCCAATTTAACTTTTGGTCCCAAAATGGTAAAAGATCTAAAGCCGCATTCAGGGGCTGTTTTTGACGTTCATCTTATGGTCAGTAATCCCGCTAGTTTAATCGAAGAGTTCGCAAAAGCCGGGGCCGATTATATTACCTTCCATCTGGAGGCGGCAGTTCATGTTCACCGCCTTTTGGATACAATCCGCGGCCTGGGGAAAAAGTGCGGCATAAGCATAGTGCCCTCTACGCCCCTTTCGCTTCTGGGCGAAATTATCCGCATGGTTGATTTGGTTCTGGTTATGACAGTTAACCCGGGTTTTGGCGGCCAGGCCCTTATTCCCGAATGTCTTGAAAAAGCCCGCCGTTTGGCGCAAATTCGTAAAGAAGAGGGGTTTTCTTTTCTCATCTCCACCGACGGGGGGATCAATGAGGGGACTGCCGCCAAAGTCAGGGAAGCCGGCGTGGATGTTATGGTAGCAGGGGAAGCTTTTTTTAAAGCTCCGGATAAAAAGGCCATTGTAAGTATGCTCAAGGGCCAAAACTTTTAAGCCGACAAAGAAAGAGGGGGAATGGGTGAAAATTAAAAAACCGCTTTTTGCGTTTTTTTTATTTCTGGTCATTCAGGGGTTTGTAATATCCCAAACAAACGATGAACATCTTCCGGAGGATCTCCTTTGGCTCAAAAACGGCATCAGCCTGTATGGGGAAGGAAAGTTCAGCCAGGGCTTAAGTGAATTACGCAAGGTTAGCTCCGAATCCCCCCATGACTACAGGCGGGCCGAAGCGCTTTACTGGATTGCCCTTGCGGAGCTTCAGACAGGAGAGTACGAGGCATCTCTCGCTGATTTTGAAAATTTGGAGAAAATTGATCCTTATAGCCGGAGGATTCCCGAAATTCCTTATCACAAGGGAAGGGATTATTACTATTTGGGATATTTTGACGAGGCCATTACCCTTCTTACAGCTTACGCCGCCGCGATTCCGGCCAATCCCGACGGCAGCCTTAGTGCCGCCAATAAAGCCCAAAAAGCCGGCGCCCTTTACTGGATTGGCGAATGTCTTTTTTCCATGGGGCAACTGGACAAGGCAAGCGAAATTTTTGCCAATATAACCGAAAATTACCCCGAAAGCCCCAAATACGAAGCTTCCTCTTACCGTGTGGAACTTATCAACCAAAAGAAAATTGAGGGTGAACTTTTGGAACTTCTAAAATGGAGCCACGAAGAATCCCTAAGGGCCATGGAAGAATACCAGCGGCGGGAACGTTCCTACGAGCAAGCCCTTATCGCGTACCAGAAACGCATTGCGGAAATGTTAAAAGATACCCGGCTCTCGGATCTTGAAAAGGAAAATGCCCGGGCAAAACTGGAGCTTTCCGCCGCGGAAGAGCGTATCAGGATACTCGAAGAAGAGTTAAAAACAAATTCCGCCCTATCTTCCGGCTTAAACGACCGGCTTAGGGCAATAAAAAACTCAGCGTCCAGGCTGGAAGAAAATATAACCAAAAGCCTTAACGGAAATTCGGGAGAGAGTAAATGAGGAAGGGCGCGCGTTTCTTTTTAGCCTTGTTCCTGCTCTTTTCTTTTGGCAGCCTTTGGGCCCTGGACTTTGATAACGGCGAAATCCGGCTGACTTTGCACGAACGGGACGGCCGCTTTTCCCTGTATCAAAAACCGGAATATTCCAACGGCGCTTATGAAGCCCTGTTTACGGATTCAGATCCCCGTACCAGTTTTTTACAGGTTATTGTAAATGACATTTCCTACAAACTGGGGGATACTTCTACATTTAAAATCCGTATCGAAGAAAATTCCGGCAACCCCGCGTTTGTTTTTGAATCTCCTTTCCTTAAAGTAACCGAAGAGTTTGCTTTTATAAAAACCGCCGGGGTAAGCTATGTTAACGGTTTGGCCATTACCATTACCCTGGCAAACAAGAGCGAAAAAACTTTCGAAGCCGGGGCACGTATTCTTATTGACACAAGCCTTGGAGAACAGGGCGCGGGACCGGACTTTGTAACCGACAGCTATCCCATCGCCGCCGAAACATTTATAGACGCCGAAAAAGACAGGGCCTTTTGGATTTCAGAAAACGATCATCTTTCGCTTATGGGAAGTATTTCCGTTGTGGGAATTGAAAGGCCTTCAGGTATTCATTTTGCAAACTGGAAGCGGCTTAACGAAGTTTCATGGAAAGCCCCCTATTCGGCAGGGCGGAATTTTAACGCGCCCCCTTATTCAATAAAAGATTCGGCAGTATGTTACTATTTTGATCCCCGGCCCCTTCCGGGCGGCCAATCCTGTTCTTTTACTTTTTTCCTGGCCTCGG
This sequence comes from Treponema sp., assembly GCA_031259345.1. Classification (GTDB taxonomy): domain Bacteria; phylum Spirochaetota; class Spirochaetia; order Treponematales; family Breznakiellaceae; genus JAIRLQ01. The sequence goes on along the minus strand of JAIRLQ010000252.1, from coordinate 2,884 downwards.
GGGATAAACAAGGTTTTCTCCCCCAGGGTCAGGAAAAGGCAAAAGCGCCGCCTGACATTTTGGATGATGAAAGGGAAAAAGATCTTTTACAGATAAGAAATCTTATAAACAGAATTGATGTACTTATGACGGAAGGAAATGCAAGCGGCGAAGAGATAAATGCTTTGGAACAGACTTTGAATCAGCTTTTGGCAAAATACGGGTCGGGGTCCGTTAATCAACGGTAATATGAAATCAGATCTTCTTATGCGCGCCTTAACGTTTGCCCGCAGGCGGCGTTACGGTGAAGCAATAAAACTTTTGGAACACGACGACAGTCATTATTATAATTCTTTTCTCTATTATTTTCTTTTGGCGCAGTGCCATCTTTATTCCGGCGTATACGGAGTGGCGTTCCAGTATTTTGAAAACGCCCGAAAAATAAAAATGAGGGATCCCCAGGCGCTTTTGGGTATGGCAGCCCTGTACCTTAACCACGGGGATACGGATCGGGCGGTAGATTTATATCTGGAAATTCTGGATATTGACGAGAAGAACCACATAGCCAAAAGAGCTTTAAAAATAGTACGCAAATATCCGGGGCCGCAAAATATTTCTTCCTGGATAGAAAGGGGAAAGTTTTACAAACTTTTTCCCCCTTTGCCAAAGCCGCCGCCGCAGCCCGCAAAAACAGCGCTAACCATCATTTCCGCCTGCGTAATGCTTGGACTTGCAGGCGGCATTTTGGTACGTATGGGTATTGTAAATCTTCCCTTTGCGGAAGAAAACAAACGCCGGGATTTAAGCGATGTAATTCTTGCAAAAGAAGACCGGGAAGCCCCCATGCAGACAGAGGGAAGTTTTAATTATGTGCTTACCCGGGAAAAGGTTACGGAAAACTACAACGAAGCCCGCAGGCTTTTTGCCTCTTATCATGACGAGCCGGCAAAGGTTCATCTTAACCGTATACTGGAATCCAACAGCCCGGAGCCTGTTAAAAACAAGGCCAGGCTTCTCCTTTCCTACATGGAAACCCCGGGCTTTGATACCCTGAAAGATCGCTTTAGCTACGCGGAAGTAATTAAAGAGCCTGTCCTGTACCGTAATTGCCATGTTATCTGGCGGGGCATGGCGGGAAATGTAGTGCGGGAACAGGCCCACACGTCATTTGATTTTTTGGTCGGCTATGATACCAGGCGTAACCTTGAAGGCATAGTCAGGGTAGATTTTGATTTTGCAATTCCCGTAAACCCGGAACGGCCTGTAGAAATCCTTGGCCGGCTTATTCCCATATCCACGGAAAAAGGCATTGATATCCGCATACAGGGAATAGCCCTTAACCAGGCGGGGGTGCCGGAAAATCGCCAAGAGGCAAAATAAGAGAGTAAAAATTGAAAGCAGTTGTGCAACGGGTAAAAAATGCATCGGTAACAGTTGAAGGGAAAAATTGCGGCTCCATAGAGTCGGGGCTTTTGGTTTATTTGGGGGTTGCCCGGGGAGACGGCAAAAAAGAATCCGGCACGTTGGCCGAAAAAATTGTTAACTTGCGCATTTTTCCGGACGGCGAAGAAAAAATGAACCTTTCGGTAAAAGAACTCCTCGAAAACGCCCCTGCCGCCGAAAAGCCGGGAATCGGGGTGCTTACGGTTTCGCAATTCACGTTGCTGGCGGATACCCGGAAAGGACGCCGCCCTTTTTACGGCAATGCCGCCGACCCGGAAGAAGCCGAAACTCTGTATGAATATTTTATAGATAAAATCCGGGAACACAGCCTCCGCTGTGAAAGCGGTGTGTTTCAGGCCCACATGAAAGTAAGCTATACCAATGACGGGCCGGTTACAATTTTGTTGGATACAAAAGAATTTTAAAAACTTATCACTGAAAGCGGTAAAAAAATGTTTAAAGGCAGATTCAATTTTTGTAAATTTTAATCACGGGAAATGTATTAATTGCCCCGGCGGATTTTCTTTTAATTGCTTTTTTCCGTAAAGCCGGCGTTGTGTCTACATTATGGACAGACTCTAAATAATCATCCGCCCAATTGGCTAAAAAGGTTTGGGGACTTTAAGTATTTTTCCGCGTTAAAGTTGATCATCAATTTGCCCATAGAGGTGTTTCTCATCAATGTGCTGATAATACGGGCCGATAACGCCGCCGAGGGAACCACTTCCATAGTGGGCAAGAGGCCCTGCATGGCATTGGGGCAGATTGTGTCGGTAACCATGATATGTTTTAAATGGCCTTCCTCTATAAGACGGCTCAAGCGCTCTGCCGCAGGGGGCGAAAAGGGGGCGTGTACCGCGATTATGTTGATTTCCGCCGGTTTAAGCGGAACCAGGGCGTGAATAAGGCTTTCGACGGACCCGGCCGTATCTATCATGTCGTCGACTATCCACAGTACCTTACCCTCTACCGGTTCGGCGGAAAGAATATTTATCGACTCAATGGAATTTGTTTTGGAATAATCCCTTTGCTTGTGGGCTACCACAAGGGGCGCGCCAAAAGCGTTGGCAAAACTGCGGGCCAGTTTTTCGCCTCCGGCGTCAACGGAACAAAAAGCCCATTTCGGGCGCACAACGGTTTCAAGGGTTTCAATATTGCGGATATAGGAATCGCACAGATATTTTTCCAGAAGCGTCAGCCCCGGAATATCATCCTGGGTACAGATTGTCGGGTCAAGCATGGATTCGGACTTGTTTGAATGAAGCTGATAGGTAATGATATGGCGCGTGCCCAGGCTGGCAAGTATTTTAAAATGCACCCAAAGGCCTACGGAATTCCTGCGGGTGGTACGGTCCGAGCGGGAACAGGAAATAAAAGGTTCAAAAACGATTATATTCCTGGCCTGGGATCTTTTTAACGCGTCTACGGCATAGTAAAGTTCCAGCTTGGCCTCCTCTACATC
>JAIRLQ010000244.1 GCA_031259345.1 Treponema sp. | reverse complement strand
CACGGAGTACCTGAGCGATGATTACATGAACATCGTTGGCGTCTGTGTGGAAAAAGCCCGTGCAGAGAAAATGCTTGTGTGGCTGTATGATGAGGATCGCTGGCCGTCCGGCGCGGCGGGAGGCATTGTAACCAAAAACGAAAAATACCGCCAGCGCCGCCTGCTATTAACCCGCCACGCCTACGGCGCTAAACCGGATCGCGTCGAGAACGGGAGTCTCCTCGCCTGTTTTGACATAACGCTGGATACCGAAGGCCGGCTCGAACAATACCGGCGCATCAAAGAGAACGACGCGGCGTCGGGTTTCAAACTCTACGCATATACCGAAACCGGGCGGACAAGCCCTTGGTACAACAATCAGACTTATGTAAACACACTTGATCCTGACGCGATAAAAGAATTCATCAACGTTACCCATGAACGTTATAAAAAATATTTTTCCGGGGAATTCGGCGGTATTATTCCCGCCATTTTTACCGACGAGCCGCAGTTTTCCCAAAAGGAAACCCTTTGTTTCGCCCGCGAAGACCGTGATATAACCCTTCCCTGGACAGACGATATTGAGGAAACTTTTAAGGCCGCTTACCCGGGCGAAAGCCTTCTTGACGGCATCCCGGAACTGCTCTGGGATATGAGCGAAAACAGAATTTCAATTATCCGTTATCATTATCACGATCATGTTTCCGAACGCTTTACGGCGGCCTTTGCGGATCAGTGCGGTTCTTGGTGCGCTGCTAACGGGCTTATGCTCACCGGACATACGATGGAAGAGCCTACACTGGAAAGCCAGACTCATGCCGTCGGAGAAGCGATGCGCGCCTATCGTTCTTTTCAGCTTCCGGGGATAGATATGCTCTGCGACCGGCGGGAATTCACTACGGCAAAGCAGGCCCAGTCGGCGGCGCGGCAGTATGGCCGGCCGGGCGTATTGTCGGAATTGTACGGCGTTACCAATTGGGATTTTGATTTTCGGGGTCACAAGTTGCAGGGAGACTGGCAGGCGGCGCTGGGGGTAACGGTACGGGTTCCCCATCTTTCCTGGGTTTCCATGAACGGTGAAGCCAAACGCGACTACCCCGGAACGTTCAATTATCAGTCCCCGTGGTACGGGGAATATCCCTATGTCGAAGATCATTTCGCCAGAGTCAACACCGCGCTGACCAGAGGCAAAGCCGTTGTACGGGTAGGCGTTATCCATCCTATCGAGAGCTATTGGCTCCATTGGGGGCCTAAGGAAAACACTCTGCCAATTCGGGAACAGATGGATCGGAAATTTCTGGACCTCTGCGACTGGCTGCTTCGGGGTTTGATCGACTTTGATTACATCTGCGAATCCACATTGCCCGCGCTTTGCGGCATTGACCGTATAAGACAGGGCGCTCCGTTCCCCGTTGGAAAAATGGCTTATGATATTGTTATTGTCCCGGAACTTGAAACCATACGCGGGACAAGCCTGACGCGGCTTGATGCGTTCCGCAAGGCGGGCGGGCGCGTTCTTTTCCTTGGCGCCGCCCCGAAGTACCTTGACGCTAAACGCAGCGAGATCCCTCTCCGGCTCTGGGAGCAGAGCGAAAGGCTTGGCTTTGAACGGCTCTCCCTGCTGGACAGCCTTGCATCTGTCCGCGAACTTGAAATTCGGGACAGCTCCGGCGCCGGGACGCAAAACCTTTTGTACCAGATGCGGGAAGAGGCTGATAACAGCCGCTGGCTTTTCATCGCTCACGCCGACAAGCCGGTTAATCCTGATATTCCCCACGGCGATACGCTTCGTATCCGTGTTAAGGGCAGGTGGTCGGTTACCCGTTACGATTCCATTAACGGTAATATTTTTCCCCTGCCGTCCGGAGATGAACAGGGAGACACGGTTATTCTTTTTCCGTTTTATGATCACGACAGCCTGCTTCTCAAACTTGAGAAAGAGAGAAACGATTCTTCGGATAAAGCTGAAGATAAAACAGAGATGCCGAGCGTCGTTACTCTGGAGGCATATCCCTATGACACCCGGAATTGCGTCCGCTTTACCGTTCCGGTTCCCGTTACGCTTCACGAACCCAATGCGCTTCTGCTGGACATAGCCGAATTTGCTCTGGACAACGAGCCGTACCGCAAGGCGGAAGAAGTGTTGCGTCTTGATACCGTATTGCGGAATGAGCTTGGCTGGCCTGTACGAAAAAAGGTTGTGGCCCAGCCCTGGATAGAGAACGATGCCGCTGTCCCGCACCGGCTCAAGCTGCGCTATGTCTTTGAAAGTGAAGTTGAGATAAACGGCGCGGAACTTGCCCTTGAGAACGCCGCCCGTACCGGCGTGAGCCTGAACGGTGAAGCGGCGTCTCCCGCTGACGGCTGGTATGTAGATCGCTGCATCGGCAAGGTAAAACTTCCGGCGATCAAAAGGGGAAGCAATTGTCTGGAACTGATCCTGCCCTATGGACGTAAAACCGATGTAGAGGCATGTTATCTGCTTGGAGACTTCGGTGTACAGGTTAAAGGCGTTTGTTGTACGCTCAGCAAGCCGGTAAAGGAACTTGCTTTTGGCGACATCAGCCGGCAGGGGCTTGCCTTCTACGGCGGCAATATCACGTATCATCTTGAAGCGGAGAGCCGGAACGGCCGCCTTACCGTCTCTGTTACTTCATACCGCGGACATCTGCTCCGTGTTCGTGTTGACGGCAAAGACAGGGGTGTTATCGCTTATTCCCCATACCGGCTTACGGTAGACGGGCTGAGGGGCGGGCTTCACCAAATTGAACTTATTTACTTTGGCTGTAGGATCAATACTTTTGGTCAGCTTCACGGCAACATTCGTGACGGCGGTTTCTGGTGGGGGCCGGACTCCTGGCGCGGCTCCGGACCGGCGTGGACGTATGAATACCGTTTCTGGAATCAGGGAGTGCTAAAATCGCCTGAGATATACTAAACCGGGAATAATGGCTAAGGACCCGCGCAGAAATAACATGACCTTTTGGTCATGTTATTTCATTATTGCGTAAGCAATTAAAATAAAATGCCGACATTTTATTTTTGCGCGGCTCCTACCACGAAGTGTTATAACTTCGTGTTTATTCGACATGAACTTAAACGGCGATATTGCCGTTCGATAATGCTGTTCTTTATAGGAGACGAACAAATGAAAGCGAATCCGGGGAAACTGAAATTCTGTTACATCGGGGGCGGCTCAAGAAATTGGGCGTGGGTATTCATCAAAGATCTGGCCTTTGAAAAGGAAATGGCCGGAACCATACACCTTTATGATATTGATCCGGCGGCGGCCAAAGCGAATGAAACTATCGGTAATAAGGTGATGGATGCCTATAACAAGGGACAGTGGAAATTTATCGCCGAGACTTCCCTGCAAACCGCTCTTGAAGGAAGTGATTTTGTTTTTATCTCTATCCTTCCTGCCGATTTTGAAGAGATGTCCGTAGATGTTCATGCCCCGGAAAAATACGGCGTTTATCAGTCTGTGGGGGATACAACAGGCCCCGGCGGCATTAACCGGGCGCTGAGGACTATTCCTCTTTATCAGGATATAGCCAGGGCAATTGAGAAACGGGCCCCGGATGCGTGGGTATTAAACTATACTAACCCGATGTCGGTATGTACGAGGACGCTTTATGAAACCTTTCCAAAGATTAAAGCCTTTGGCTGCTGTCATGAGGTCTTTGGAACCCAAAGGCTTTTGGGCAAGGTTCTTGTTTGGGCGGGGAAAGCCGAAGAGGGCGAGGTTCAACGGGAAGAGATAATAATCAATGTATTGGGAATAAATCATTTTACATGGATTATCCGGGCTTCCTGGAAAAACATAGATATATTTCCCCTTTTTGAAAAGTTTGTTGATAGGTTCGCTGAAGAAGGGTTCTCGGAGGGCGGGGATAAAAGCTGGTTGAATGACTCTTTTGGTTCCGGGCAGAGGGTTAAAATGGATCTCTTTAGGCGCTTTGGAATAATTGCCGCTGCCGGGGATCGGCATCTGGCGGAATTCTGTCCGTCTTCCTGGTATCTTAATAATCCCGGACTCGTGGAAAGCTGGCAATTTGGGCTTACCCCTGTTTCGTGGCGGATCATGCGCCGGGAAGAACTTAAACAGAAAAGTGAAGCCTATAGAAACGGCGCCGAGTCGTTTGTCCCTGAAAAATCCGGCGAAGAGGGGCTCCGGCAAATACGGGCGCTTTTGGGTCTGGGGAACCTGGTAACAAATGTAAACCTGCCAAATCTGGGACAGGTGTCCGGGTTCCCGATGGGCGCGGTTGTGGAAACCAACGCGCTTTTTAGCAGGGACAATGTACAGCCGGTTTTTGCGGGCAGTCTGCCAAATGCTTTAACAAATTTGGTACTCCAACATGTGGAAAACCAGGAGGGAATAGTTCAAGCGGCGGTTGAAAGGGATTTGGGGAAGGCTTTCCGGGTGTTTCTTAACGATCCCCGAATACGGGCTTTGAGCAGGGAACAGGCATGGGAACTCTTTAATGAAATGACGAAAAAGACCCTTGCCCCTTCATTTGGATATAAACGAGCCTTTCCCAAAACTAACCTGAACGTAGTTCGCTGAACACAGTTCGTGTTTTGGGAAAGGCGCAAACTTCAAAAAAATTCCCCGGTATAGGCGCAATATCCGGCAGGTAAACCGGGTAGGAGGCTTCCCATTGTTTGGGCAGCCGGGCGCCACAGGCGTCACGTAAGGTTTTGCCATGAACCTTACAAACAACACGAACAGAGAAAGAAACGAAGATAATAGAGCCTGTTCCAAAACCAATTGACTGTGCGCTAGACGCGCGCGGCGCAAACCTCCGGTTCGATTGGACAAGCTCTTGCGGTTTCTCAGGCTAACGCCGGCGAACCTTCGGTTCGACGAAACCGCGCTTTCTAAAGGCTGCTTTTCCCAAGTAGCAAAGACGCCGCGCATATGGTATACTGAGGCCGCTTTTCCAAATGAACAAAACCTATGGAAGAAGCGAACGTCTCCGCTTTTGAGCGCGACGCTAGCAGCCTGTTGCGC
>JAIRLQ010000150.1 GCA_031259345.1 Treponema sp. | reverse complement strand
CCCGCTTTACCCCCCCTACCATTACCATATTTCCCGAACCCCCCGGTCCGTCGGGGCGTCCCGCGCCGGTATAATAACCGCCGTTGGTGGCGTACCGGACTTCTTCCATGCTATACCCGGGATACTGGGGAACATAGTCCCGGGCCATCAGCCCAAAGGCCTCCTGGCCGTTCAGATCCGGTTTATTGTTGGAAAATCCAAATGTGTGGACTTCAAAATCGGCGCTCAGGCGGAAATTTTTGCCCTTATCAACTTCCGTATAAAAATAGGTGATCCCATCCTCACTGCCGGCGATTTTTCCCGCATTATTGGAGGTATTCACCGCTTTAATAAGGAGAGAACCGTCAGGATTCACCGTAACTCCCATACCCTGATTGGTATTCTGGCCCAGATCGCCGGCCGCACGGGAACTCGTGCCAAAGGACAGCCGAAACAGGTTGCCCCCCTCGGCAGAATCGTACAACTCTACCGCGGAAAATCCGTTAGGATTGTTTTCCTTATAAAAAAACACGTCACCACCGTTAAATAATTGGCAGCTACCGATCAAAAAGACCGCGATCATTGAAATAAAAACCTTATAAGCTCTGTTAAAAAACCTCATAATATCTCCCCGTGAGGCTAATGTACTATTAATTCTTTGGTCTTATATTCATCCCTTTATGGGAAAAAATACCGTCAATTTTTTTCACTTTTCCGACTTTTTTCATAAAATGACAGAATAATGCAATAATTAAGCGGAATTTTTTCTCCGGACAATGGTTAATTGTAGTAACAAGAGCCCTTCCCAAAACTAACCGGGTTTTGGGAAAGGTTCATAACATTACGGTTTAATCCGAAAACTATGCTGGTTACCGGTGAGGAGAGAAATCAATGATGAAACGAATAGTGGTTATTGGCTTATTGTTAATCGTGGCGGCGGCGGTGTTCACCCAGGAAGATAACGGTTTTACGGTAACCGGCGATCTGACCACCATTTACACGATTGGAAACGCCTCCGAAGAAGAACAGGCGATTGGAAGCGGCAAAGGGAACGGTGCTTATGAGGAACAGCGGAACGGCTTTTATACCAACGCCAACATCTATGTATGGTATAAACCGGCGGAATTTCTCGAAGGCTACGTAAAACTGGCCTCGACCCACCGGCCCGGATCGCTCTATGTGCCCTTACAGCTTGAGTATTACGGGCAGTCGGATTTTTCCCCCACGCTGGATACCGTATATGGGAAAGCCGGAGTTTTCAAGGCATTGGGGTTGGATCTGCCGGTGGAACTTAACTTGAAGGCGGGAAAATACAAAACCGAAGCATCCTATTTCGGCAAAGTTTCCCGCTATGAGACCGAATCGGTCCTTTATATGCTCAAAACCGCCACTACCTACAACTACGAAATAGAAGCACTATATAGAAGTACGTTTAACGATGCGCCCTTCCGGATTACCGGGGCTTTTACCACCAACTACCGTTTTGATGAAGCAACAGCCCGGCTTTACGATTTGGATGGAAGCGTTTCTGACCACGGCAGTCCGGTGGTGAGCGAATACGCCCCCCAGATTTATGGTTCCCTGAAACTTCATGAATTTGCCGCGGGTTCCGGAAACCTTCAGGGAGAAGTACTCTATGCCTTAAACGGAGCGGATATTTATTCAGGGAATTCCACAGGCGCGGATTTCCGTTACACCCTGACGCTCAACAACGCGCTCTCCATTCCTATCGGCCTGGCTATTGGATACTACGAAAAGAATATTGACGTACTGAGCGGTACTGCTTCGACATCCTCGGACCGGAGAACCACCGATTTCAGGGACACCCTCGCCCTGGGCTTAGCCACGGGCGTCCGTTACAATGCGGACCCCATTGCCATAGACGGAAACCTTGGTTTTTCTTTTCACTCAATCGAACATATTTACCGGGAACCCCTGACGATCCTTTCCGCTTCTCTTGATGTCCAATGTACCTTTTCCAACCGTTACTTTCTGGGCGGCGGCGTAATACTGGGCAGCCTGGGTGAAGCAGAATGGAAAACAAAAGACGGAGTTAGTGAAAAAACTAACGGCGGAAAGGCCTTTGAACATACATTCTCCCCTGCGGAAAATATCGGCTACGAAGTCTATGCGGGCCTGAAATTATTCAAAAACAGCCGCTTTGTTATCGGCTTTAACCAGAATAAGGGCATTGCCATGAACCGCAGCCTGGAAAGCAAGGAAGAAGGCCAGATCAAATACAAGCAAAAGGGAACTGACGGTACTGACGAGAAGTACGAGGTGAGCGGTCTCTACTTTAAATTCGTCTTGTACTGGTAGAAAAACAGGAGAGTTGTTTAGAAACTCCAGTTTCCGAACAACTTCCGCTTAAAATATATTAGGGGGAACCTCCAAAAAACTGAAGTTTTTTGGAGGTTCCTCTGTTGTTTTTCTTCCCGCATTAGGGATTCCACTCTTCCGGTACATCCTGATACGCGCCGTCTTTGTGATAAACCCGGTTCAGGATCGCCCTCCTGCTGCCGTACTCGCTCTCTGCCAAGCGCCGGTTAAGCACCACGGTGTTGGACAGCATGGCGCTGGTATCCAGGGGAAGGCCGTTGAGGGTACAGCCGAATATTTTCCAGCCGGCGTGTTCCGCCGCGCCGGGAATAAAAATGCAGGGTGAGGCCTTCCAGATCGCCGGGTCCAGCCTGGCCTTTCCCTCCAGGGTGATATGGGTGTTTACCACGGCGCACTGGTCGTAAAAACCGCTGCCCCCGGCATTCCTTCCAAAAAAGAGGGTCATCCCGTCCTCAACCTTTATACGCGAATTGAACAGCACAAAGCCATTGGTAACAGTTTCCGAGAGGGCCTGACCGGTACGGGAAACCATCAAATAGGATTCTTTGGCGGCGCGTTTGGGATCGTTGACGCAGACTATGTTACACTCTTCCAGCAGACAAACCCCGGCGGTTCCCCAGATAAAATCGGTATCCCCTTCAATATAACAGCGATAAAACCAGTTTCGCCCGCTGGTCTGTAAGGTATCCTGATGGGAAAGGAAGGAACAGTTTACCGCGGTTAGGGTCCGGCCCTCGCCGTTGGCGAAATTAAGGGCCTCTGCCTGGGTGTCGCCGGGAACCGCGCCGCCGGTGTAGGAAACGCCCCTCTGGGCGGTATTTTTCAATGTGATATTCCGCAGTGTCAAATTCGCGCCGGAAAAATAAAAACTGGGACGGGTGTTCGTCCCGCCGTTCATCTGGTTGCAGTTGGTATACTGGATGATCACATCCCGTCCGAAAGGGGCGCCGCCCTGCCCGATAATAATGATATCCGCCTGCCCATCGTAGTGAACCAGTTCATTGTAGATGCCCGGAGCGACGTTTACCGTCCATAAGCCGGATTTTGAAGCAAGCGCCCTCATCGCCCCGTAGACCGTACGGAAGTCCGCTCCTCCTTCTCTGTTCACGGTAACCGGTTTTGACTCTTGAAGCGCGGGGGCGTACCTGGTTGCAAAAGTCCAGAGGGCGGCGTCTTTGCGATCAGGAAGACCTTCAAAGGGCCTGCCGTTTAATTCCGCCCGGATACTGTCTTTTGGAATAGCGATATAATAGCGGCGGGAATATTCGAGCGTGTCAAAATGCGGGGTAAAGAAAACGCTGTTATCCTGGATACGGACAAGCTGATCGCCGGTAAAAATATCGTTATCCGCTGTGCCCAATACCTTTTGCCGCTCGTTTTCAAAGGCGATTGTGTCCACCGGCCGGCCGCTTTGTTCGTCATATATCCAAATTGTGCCGCCCTTGAGCAGTATGGGAGTATTGTCAAAGGCAATGCGGAATTCTCCATCCCTATAGGCGTCAATCGCCCCCGCCGCCGGATAGAACACCGGCCGCCCATAACCGGCTGTCCGGGGAAATTCCAGTACGGTAATGGCAACTTCCGCCTTTAATGGCAAATCGGCGGCGCTGGCAGCGCGCAACACCGTTGTGCCCGAAGCGATCCCCCTGACCGTGATTTTTCCTCGTCCTTTTTTCTCGATTTTGAGAATATCAGGGGCATCCACAACCGCGATAAGGGCCGCAGGATTTCCACCGGCCGCCGTAGCTATATAATCCAATTCCGCCGTATCGCCTCTACGGAGCCGGATCATTTTTGGTGAAACAAAAAAAGAGGGTAAGGTTTTCTGCGCCTCAAACGAATCTATTACATATTCCACATTATTATAAACGATTTTAATTTCAGACCAGATCGCCTGATCTGTACCGGTACCGCCCACCGCGGCATACACAATGTCGGCGTTGGAATGTCCCCGGTTTACCTCAGTCTCTGTTTTTGAGGCAAGCAGGATACCGTCAACATCGTATACATAATGATTGATTATACCCCCGGCGATTTCCGATCTGAAAATATAATCTCTGCCGGTTTCCCAGACAAAAAAGCCGGATGCGGCGTTTAAGCTTTGACCGCCCGCCCCGCCTGTGGTACCAACATTTTTGACATTCTGCCCCGAGATCATCATATAGCCCTTTCTGCCCGCGCCGTCAACGCTGATAAAGCCTGTTCCGTTATGACCGTCCAGGGTTTTGAAACGCATTTTTGCCTCAATCCTCACGGCATCGGTAAGCAGATCTATCCTGCGGGGGTAGAGCAGCCAGGCCTCCTTTGAGGCCGCGGTCTGACCAAAGCCGCTGATCCGGCAGACGGGTTCAAACCTGCCCAGGGGGATTGCCGCGTTAAACGCGACCAGAGATGTGCGGCTGGAAACCTCCGCGGCTCCACCGTTCGTCCCGGCGATCAAATTTACCAAAGGCAGTTTTAATTCTTTGATTCCTTCTATAACCAGGGCGCAGACCTCCCGGGCGCCCCTGCCGTTAAAGTGAGTATTGTCAAGGGTACCGTCATTCCGTACCGCAAAGAGCGCCGCCGTTCCTTCCGCGCCATCTTCGCCAAAAATCCGTTCATAAAGTTCCGCTGTTTTTTGGGTAAGGTCAATCAGGGGAACACCGGCCTCTTCCGCCAGTTCTCTTACCGCGTCGTCGTAGTTTTTGTGGGAATCGACCGCGCCGCCGCTTTCGTCCCGGCGGCTTACCGGTGTTACCAGCACTGGATACGCCCCCTTTTGCCGGGCAGGGACCAGGTACTTCTCGTACAGATACCACTTAAAGGACCCCTCCCTTTCCCTGGACTGGGAGGCATTGGTTCCCCGTTCAGCATCTTCGGTCTTTTCGTCATTGTGGCCAAACTGGATAAACAGGTAATCGCCGGCGCCGATTTCATTCCATACCCGCCGGTATGCCGCTTCCGTGGTAAAACTCTTGCTGCTTCTGCCGGACATGGCGTAATTGAACACCGCCGCCTTTCCGGAAACAAACCAGGGCTGAAGATAACGGCCCCAGCCTGCCCGCTTTACCTGGTATCCGCTGTCGGTGGCAAATTCACAAACCGTAGAATCTCCCAGGAGAAAAATTTTCACCGGTTCCGCCCTCCTTTCTTCACTGGCGGGACGGCAAAAAGCCGGCGGCCCCGCCGTGACAAACACACACAGCGCCGCAACTAAACGTACAAAACGGACCATCATTATACACCTCATTTTCTGATGACGAATTCGGCCGCTTCAAGCCAATGGTATTGTACACCACCGGTCTGAGGCGGCCGGACATGCAGGACTGGTTTTCTCAATGAAATACCCCGGGGTATCTTCGCTGAATAGGAAATTTATAGTACCGGGGGTCTGCTACCCCGCCATTATTGGCGGAGGAATTAAACCGCCCCAACGTTCCCCGCCGGAAGGCGGGTTCCTGGGTATTAGACCCCACTGCGAATAAACCTCCTGCCGAACGATCCTCCGTTCAAACTAACGCAAGGCTTAAAACACCGGCAAACAAGTTTGCTTGGAGCTTGGCTCCGCGGAGACTCATTGGACTTGTTCAATAACCCGGTTGGTTATTGAACAAGTCTACTTTTGCACGGGTCCCAAGGGTAAGAAAACCCTGAAAACTAAAGTTTTCAGGGGCTCCCATAAGTATTTGAAACACTCGCGTCCGGGCTTGCACTAAAACCGCTTTCCAGGGCGCTGAGATCCCAAACACTGGCGGCAGGTTCATAACCACCCGATTTCTTGTACACACGGTTCAGGATGGCCCGTCTACCGTTGTATTCAAGATTGTAAACCGCGGCGGCAACGACGCTGGTATTTGCTGCCATTCCTGAAATATCCTGCGGACCGCCGTCAACCGTATTATTGTAAAGTTTCCATCCCACGTGTTCCGGCGCTCCCTCCAGGTATGTATACACCGACGTATTCCAAATCTCGGAAGCGATTGTCCCCTCCAGGGTAAAGGCGGTATCAATCACAGCGGCCTGATCATAATAAGCGCCTTGTCCGGGATTCCGGCTAAAGTAAGCCTTCATGGGGTATTCGACTTTTACTCTGGACTTAAAGAGTACATAACCCTTGGGCACCGTCGTTACCGCGGCCGCGGTATTGCCGGTGCGGGCAACCAGGAGTATGGTATCATCGCTGTTCGTCTTATTGGGATCTTTTACGCATACCAGTTCACAATCCTCAAGCAGGCAAACATCGGCGGTTCCCCAGATAAAATCGGTGTCCCCCTCGATATAACATTTATAGAACCAGTTTTTGCCCGTAGTCTGAATGGTATCCTGATGGGAGAGGAAGGAACAGTTAAAGGCGGCCAGAGTTCTATTCGTACCGTTGGCAAAATAAATTGTTTCCGCCTGGGTATTATTTGTGGGGTTTACCGTGCTTATGTATCTTACCCCCCGGATGGTGGTGTTTTTAAGGGTCAGGTTCCTGAGGACCAGACTGGCCCCGGAGAAATAGAATGAAGGGCGGGTGTGGGTTCCGCCGTTCATGTCGTTACAGTTGGTATACTGAATAACCACATCCTGTCCATAATTCGCGCTTCCTGTTCCGTTTATGGTAACATTGGAACTACCCACATAATGAACCAGTTCGGTATACGTACCGGGCTCCACATTAATCGTCCAGTTCCCTCCTTTGGCGGCGATGGCTTTGAGGGCCCCATAAACAGTACGGAAATCAGGGGAAGAGCTATGCGCGGCAGCCACACTGATCGGGGTGGAGTCAATCAACACCGGCTCGGCCCTGGTGGAAAAAGACCAGCTTGCAACAGTTTTAAGATCGCTCAGGCCATCGAAGGGGCTGCCGTTCAATGTAGCGGTAATGGCCGCCCTGGGAATGGCTACATAGTATTCTTTGCCATACTCCAGTTTGTTAAAATGCGGGGTAAAGTACACGCTGGTACCGTCAACCCTGGCCAGTTGCGGGCCTACATTGATTATGTTATTGCTGGATCCCAGGGTAGTCTGCTTCTCATCGGCAAAGAGGATCACATCTACCATATTACCGCTTGTTTTATCGTAGATGTAAATAGATCCCCCGGTTTGCAGCACGGGAACAGTATCAAATGTGATCATGAGTTCGCCATCGGTATAAGCAGCGCTTTCCCCCGCCGCGGGGTAGACAGTGGTCAAAGCGCCATAAGCATCAACCGCGGGGAACTCGGTAACGGTAACGGTTATTTTTGTAGTCAGGGACGGGTCAGATATATTGGTAACCGTGATTTCCGCGGTACCCGCTTTTAGCCCCGAAAAAGTTATCGTTCCGCCCGTAAAGCTGTCAACCCGGACAGTTGCGGGGTCCGCTGAAACCGCCGTGATCTCCGCAGCCGCACCGCCCATCGCCGTGGCTGTATAGGTAACGGATGCCGAACCGGTGGCGGTAATACGGGCGGCGGCGGCGCTCACCGAAAGAGAGGGAAGCAGCGATTGTTCCTGCAGGGAGTTGATGACATAGAAGCTCCCATTCCTGTAGACCAGAATATCCGACCATGTCATATTTTGCACGCCCGTACCGCCGATAGAAGCGTAAACCGTATCGGTTTCCAGGTGGCCAAAAGATGTCTGGTTGCCATTACTATCAGTATAGGTTCCTATCGGCTGGTTTGCCCTCTGTGAAATAAGTTCCCCCGTCGTGCTGTAGACGTAATGATTTATGATACCCTTGTTTATCTCCGACTTGAAGATATATTCATCTCCGGCGGCCCAGCTAACGGCAGGGTCCATGCCTTGGCCGCTTGAGCCGGTTCCATCGTTCTTTATATTCTGGGCTGTAAGCATCATGTATCCTTTCCTGGCGGAACCGGCAACGCTGATAAAACCGGTACCGTTATGCCCGGAAGTAGTGCCAACTCCTATTTTTGCCTGTATGGAAATTACATCGTTCTTGATATCAACTTTGTTGGGGTAAACCAGGCGCCTGTCTCCGGTTGCCCCAAAATTGACTGTCCCCGTACCGTTATACGCAGCGTTAGGAGCGTTAAACTTGACCAGAGAACCCGGTCCCGGCGCTGCCGGCACGGTCTGGATCAGGGCTTCAAAAGCGGTTTTTGCGTTATCAAGCGCGGCTTTGGCCTCATTTATTACCGGCTGCTCTATACCGGAATCTTCTGACTCTGAATCTCCGAGTACTGTTTTGGCTTTTTCGATTTCCCCTTTGAACGCGGTATAATCCGTTTGTATGACCCACTTGGTGCCAGCTGTTATCGAGCTGTCCAGCAGCGTTTTTACCGAACTCAAAAGGTCTTCGGCCGCTAGGACAGATGTTTCAAGCCTGGTAAAATCTACACCTTCGGAATATTTGATTAAACCTTCAAACGCTGTTTTCGCTTCGTCAAGGCCCTCCACCGCTTCGTTAATTTGCGCCTGAGTGGCGTTCACATCATCAAAAACAGTTTGAGCTTCTTCAATTTTTCCTCTGAATGTGTCATAATCGGCCTGTGTAATATACTCGTCGCCGGGATTTAATTCAGTTCCATCCACGGAAATTTTCGGCGAGTCCAAAAGCCCCTCAGCCTCCTGTATCGCGGCCTCAAGGGCGCTCTTGTCGATTGATGGAGTATTTCCGTTATCAGGTTCAGTCGGGCAGGCGACAAGCAGTGTCGTAATAACAATCGTCAGAACAACAGAAAAAACGAGATTTAATCTCTTTTTTGCCAGAATTAACATGGAAATTCCTCCTGAAAAATGGTATCAATGAAGTTATTCCCGGACATCCTGTGAATGTCTGGAATTACCGGTTGTAATTGGACTTGTTCAATAACCCGGTTGGTTATTGAACAAGTCTCGGCAAAATGCTCCGTATTTTGCCGTTTTTAAGCGGACCTTGGGGCTGTCCAGGAAG
>JAIRLQ010000120.1 GCA_031259345.1 Treponema sp. | reverse complement strand
CCCGCCCATGTTACGCCTTCGGCAACATCGTTATTATTGGTATTGTCAGCCAAGTCTTTGACACTGTTTTTAAGGGCGTCCGCGCTTCGCACCAGATCTCTAAGTGTGGCTTTTTCATCTGTCGTAGAGGAGCCTTCGTTGCTCCCCACCGCGGTGTTAAAAGCGTCCGTTCCGGCCTGTAAAGTTGTTATTGCCCCGATATAATACGAGAGGGTTTCGTCGGTATTCTGTGCGGCTGCTTCGGCTGCGGTAATGACGGCAAGGAAAACAGTATGATCGCTTTCATACGCCCATTTTTTGTTCGGGGCTACATCGTCTGCGCTCTGCTCTTCCGTTATGCTTTCAACCGTTCCTTTAAGGGCTTTTGCTTCGGCAATTAAAGAGTCAAGCTCCGCCTGGGCAATGGCAATGCCGGTGCCGCCGCCTTTGGTTTTTTCAAAATCGTCCATGGCTTTGTCTAACGCGGCCAGGGCAGCGTCAAGTTCGGCTTTGGTATTGCCGGTATCTTTTACGTCCCCGGCATGGGTAATGGCGGCGTCAAGGGCATCGTAATAATAGATGGGAACCCACTCATGGCCTGCTGCCACCTCGGCTTCAGAGTCGGCGCGATCCGCGGTGCTTTTAAGGGCTTCCGCGTCTGTAATAAGGGAAGCAAGCGCGGCCTTAACGGTTTCCGTGCCGGCGCCCGGTTTTTTGTCCGCCGTAAAGTTGGCCATTGCCTCTCCCAGGGCAGCGGAGGCGGCTTCGACCGCGGCTTTGGTATTGCTGGTTCCGTCGCCGGCTTCGTAGCCGGCATTGTCTATGGCGTCCTCTAGGGCATCGTATACGCTTCCGCTAACCCAATAATCATCCGGAGGGACATGATCCGCGTCAGAAGCGGGATCTGCCTCGCTTATTAAGCCGGCTGCGCTTGCAATGACAGTTGAAAGGGCGGCTTTTGCTTCAGTTGTAGGCGAACCCACGTTCTCCTTTTTTGCGTTTTCATCGGTAAAGTTTTTGGACGCAAGGCGCAATTCGCTGGCCGCCCGGTTCATAACGTCCTGATCCGGTGTGTCATAGGCAATTTCCGCGGCTCTGACGGCGGTTTCAAGGGCGTCGTAGATGGCCGGGGAAACCCAGCGAACACCCGGAAGCGCGTAGTCGGCGTTGTCAGCCCTGACGGCTTTGGCGATAAGGCCATTGCCTGTGGTAATAAGCCCCCCAAGCATGCTTTTTGCGGCGGTCAGGCTTTGGCCGCCTTCAACTTTGCGGGATCTAAAAGTGGCAAGGTACCCGGTTAATGAGGTAGCCTTTAGATCAATATCACTTTGGGCGGAATATTTGTTCTCCGCCACAGGCCGGGCGCTCTCCAGGCTCTTATTAAGATCATCCCAGACATCAAGATAATTCGGATCAATATAGTAATACCCCACGGGGGTATTATCGTATTCTTCCAGGCCGCTGTGGAGTGTGGTACGTAGTTCTGTAGCGGCAATATTTATGTAATCAATCAAGCTGGTCATATCGGTTACATAAACGGCTTTGGATTCTCTTATGTTGGGGTTTTCATTAAGAGTTACCTCAACTTTAAGACGGGGAGAAGTTTCCAGAGAAGACACCAGCAAAAGGCCGTCTTCAATTATTGTATCGTCGTGTTTCTCAATGCCCTCGAAGCCCGAAACAACGGTCCAGGTAAAAGTGCCCGGTTCGTCGCCGGTAAATTCCGCGGTAAATTGCAGGCTTTCCCCTTTGGGGATATTTTGGGCGTTAGACTCAACGTTAAGGGTTATCTCTCCCGTTGGGGCCGGCGTGCCCGAAGAAACGCTGTTTTTGCATCCAAAACCCAGAAGCCCTGCCAAAAGGGCCAGCCCGACAAGGCCTAAAGCCTTTTTTGTGTTTTTGCGGTGTTTTTCCTGTACCATAATTCCTATCCTAAATTAAAATTTTAGCCCTGCTATATAATCACTATATCCCTTTTTGGAGGATTCTACCAAATTTTCGGCGCTTTTTATGTAGCTGTTTATATTGTCAATGTCGGCGTCCAGGGCGGCCATGCGCTTTAAGTATTCCTGCCCCTGGGGGCTTTGGTTCCCCGCGGCCGCCAGGTTTTGCCGTATGCGATCCTGCTCCGAAACAAGGCGGGTGCGCCGGGTTTCGAGGTTTTTCAGTTCGTTTTCGGCTTCGTCGGCCTTTTGCCGCAGTTCAACAGCTTTGGAAAGGGCCGTTCGTATGCTAAGGGGAATTTCCTCACTGGAAGCATAGCTTAGAAAGGTTTCGGGCCCAAGGCGGGCCAGGGTTATCTGTTCCGAAATGGGCCTTTCTTCCCGGACGTTGAATTTCAACTCCTTTCCTGCCGGAAGGGGCCGGGTAAAACGGTAAAGGCTCGCGGTTTTTTCGTCGTAGGCCTCCGGAACCGCCAGTGTTGTGCCCTGCGTAATGGGGTGTTCTATAATGATCCGCTTGTCTTCCCCGGCGGAACTGATGATGGTGTAGGTTTTTTCATAGTTTTGGCTGCGGCTTATGGTCATAACCCCGTTTGCCACTCTTACCGAACTCAATGTGCGGGTGTTGCCGGCTGTAACCGTGCCCCGGACGGAAAGATCATCCCCGTAAGAAATGATACGTTTTTCATTTTCGCCAAGGAATTCCACAAGGGCGTCCCCGGCGTAGGTTCCGCCGTCGTACACGGTGATGGGCCCCGCGGGAAGTTTCATGCCTGTGGTATTGGTCAGTTCAGCGCTGATTGAGGGGTTAATGCTCTGCCCCACAACGGCTTTTGCGCCGGAAAATACCAAAGCCCGTGTTGCCTGTAAGGTACCCTGTACCAGGGGCAGCATGGCGCTTGCCCTTCGTTCCAGGGTAACAGGCTGTTTTAAGGTAAACTCAAACTGATCCCCCGCAGCTCTCCCCTGGGCTGTTTCCAAAGTTCCCGCGTAGTCCAGGGAGTAGCCGGGAGCCGGGGCCGGGCTTTCCCTTGCTTTCTCTTCATCTGGGGCGGCGGCGGCGCTGCGGTTAAGCACATTTTCAGACAGCTTCCTTAAGAAAGGGGCCATAGGGGAGGCCGTCCCGGCGGCGCTTTCGGGATTAAAGGCAGCCCCTTCCCAACTGCTTCCCGATTCGTAAGCCTCTGCCTGGGCCAGGCCCGCAATTGCCAGGGGTATTACAGGCCGGGAAGTGTAGTAGGGCGGGTACAGGTTCTGTATGAACGAGACGGGCCGTCCTGTTACCAGGGACAATTCCACCCCTTCCCAGTCGCTGTCGCTGCCGTTGTCCACAATAGCCCAGCCCTGCAAAAAAGGTTCGTTTCCCCCAAGATCCAGGCGGTACGAAACTTTCCACACCGGCATGGGGATTACGTAACTTACGGAAATGGTACGGTTCCCCTGGCCGGGAAGGATTATTTCCAGATCTTTTGTATCCGTATTCCTGGACGCCATAATAAGATCCAGCGCCCGTTTAAGATCGGCGTTTATTTCATCATTTTTAAAAACAAAAGAAGCAATATCTTTTAAGGCTACAGCCTGAATGCCTTTTGCCGTAAAAAGGGAAAGCCAGGGCTCGATTGGCCCGGCTTCGCCTCCGATTGTACCGGAACGGTATTCCACACCCACGATACGCCCTGTAAGGGGCGTTGGGGCGGAAACTTCGATTTCTTCCCCCGTAAGGCTTCCAAGAATTTCGGCCAGAGCCGGATTTCCGGAAAGATCGATTTTCAGGTCTTTAAGGGTTTGCCGTAACGAATCGGCGGAGGCATAGCGTACCAAAGGAGAGGACGACACAGGATCGTTAATCACCAGGGATTTTAACGCGTCATTTACCGAGGCAAGTTTAAATGGCGCCCTTAAGCGGGCAGGGGACTCAGGCGTTCCCCGGACTTCCCCGGAATGAACAAAATAGCCCACACCGGAAGAAAACAGGGTAAGCTGCTTTAAGGGAAGCTCCTCTGCCAAAAGTACGGGGCCGGAAAAGACGCACAGCAAACTTGCCAGGCCAATACCCGCCAATCCGCTTAAATTCCAAAAACATGTTTTTTTCACTTTCTATAACTCCCAGGGTTTTTAATTGGGGCCGGATGTATGCTCCAGTTTTAGGGTTTTTGTTGGTTTGTCGCAGACTTCTTTGGGGCCGTAATATTGAATGGCCCCGGGGAAGCAAAAGCTTGTTTTTACCGCCCAGATGTCCCTTACGGCGTCAAAGGCCTTAAAGGGGGCGCCGTCAAGTTCGACCAGGGCCTTTTTGATTACCGGCTTTTTGGCGCCGTGGCGCTGGTCCATGTTCATCAACATGGTAAGGGGAACGCCGCCCGCAATCCATTCCGATGCCGGGGCAATCAGGTTCCGCACGCTGGAAATATAGCCTGTAAGCCCCGATGCTATAAGC
>JAIRLQ010000111.1 GCA_031259345.1 Treponema sp. | reverse complement strand
AACGTTCGGCGATCAATTTAATAACCGGTTCATTATAGTAATAGGATTTACCGAAATCAAAACGCAGGATCTGTGAGAGATAATCCGCATACTGAACCAGGACGGGCCGATTTAAGCCTAATTCTTCAGTGAGTTTTTCCACCGCCTCCACCGAAGCCTGGGGGCCCAGCATGACCGCGGCGGGATTGCCGGGGATTACCCGGGTAACAAAAAAAACAACGGAGCTAACGATAAACAAAACCGGGATAAGCTGTCCGATTCTTCTCAAAATCATCTTAACCATAGGATTCCCGTCTGTCTCCGGCGCACGACAAAACCGGGGCGGTCAAAAAAGAAGTTAACCCCGACCGTCCCGAAAACCAGGAGCCTGTTTTCACGCCGGGCGGCAATTTTCCGCCGACCGGCGAGGAGACTATTCACTTAACCACACGTTAATCGATTCGGAAACAAAGACATTTTTCTTATCCGCCCGCAGTACAAAATCCTGAACCTTGGGGGAAAAGCCGTAGGTGGCCTTTTCGTTAACATAGACCAGCATGGGAAGCTGTTCCGAGGCGAGTTTCAAAGCCTGTTTGTAATAGCCGGCCCGTTCTTCCAGCGCGCCGGCGCTGGAGGCCTTGTCCAGGAGTGCGTCCATTTCGGGCATGTTAAAGCCCTGACCGTTCCCCAGGGAGCCGATTTGACCGCTGTGGAAAAGGTTGTTCAGGAAAAAATAGGGATCAGGATACCAGGTCCAGCTCATCCCGTAGATCGGGGCCTTCCCTCCCGCGCCGATGGCACTGAAAGCTCCCCATTCGGAGGTTTTGATCTGCACATTGATATTTAAGTTATCCTTGAGGTACTTTTGGATGATCGTGGCGGCGTTAATCCTGACCTGGTTGTCGGTGATGTAAATTTCCGTGTCAAAACCGTTGGGGTATCCCGCCTCGGTCAAGAGCCGTTTGGCTTCCGTAGGATTATAGGCAGGGAACGTTGATTCCAGGCTCTTGTCGTAACCCCAGGACCCCGGGGGAAGGGGGATATAGGCCCGCTGGCCTTGGCCGTAGCGGTAGAGCCCCTGGACCATTTCATCCACATTAATCGCCGACAATATGGCCCGGCGTACCCGGATATCCTTGGTGGGGCCCTCCTGGAGATTAAGGTAGAAGTAAGAAATCTGGAGTCCCGCCACATCCTTATAGATCACATTGCGGTCGTCTTGAACCACTTTAATATTTTCACCGTTCAGGTCCGTGGCGATATGGATTTCACCGCTGCGGAGGGCGGTGGCCATCATGTTGTTATCGGTGATAAAGCGGTAGATAATGCCGTCCAGATGGGGCCGCTGTCCCCAATAGCGGTCGTTTCGCGCCAGGACCACGCTTTCGTCGGCATGCCATTCTTTGAGGACAAAAGGACCGGTCCCCACCAGGGCCGTGCCGAACTTATCGCCCAGGCGATCCACTTCTTCCCTGGGGATGATGACGTTTCCCTGATCGGTAAGGGCCGTCACAAAGGCCGCGTTGGCGGTTTTCAGGACGCACTTTACTTCCGTCGGGCTGATCACATCCACCCGGTCAAGCATACTCAGGCGGCCCATGGCCGATTCCTTAGCCGAGCGTTCCAGGGAGAATTTAACATCGTCGGCAATCAGTTTGCGACCGTTGTGGAAATACACATCATCCCGGAGCTTAAAGGTATATTCAATCCCGTTGGCCGAAGCGGTCCAGGAGGTGGCGATATTGGGGACAATGTCGCTTAAATCCATGGTATACTCGACCAGGGTATCGGCAACGTTGCCGATAATATCCGATTCATAGACCCCGGTGTACTGAATAGGGTCCAGGGAACGGGGGATCGCCGCCAGGGCAATTACCAATTGCCCCCCATCCCGGGGTTGGCCTGCCGCCTGCCCGCTGCCGGCGGTATCGGCTCTGCCGCCGTTATCGGCTCTGGGGCCGGCGCCCGCTATGGCTGCCCCCAGCATGAACAGGATAATTCCTGCCGGAACGCTTAAATGTGCTCTTTTCATAGGTATTCTCCTCCTTAAATAAAACTTAAACCTGTCCCCATAGGAAAGGCTCGATTCAATTTGAGAACTATACCAGCATTTTGCGAACGGCTCAAGTAGAGAATCGGCTTTTTGTACAGATTCCGCGACTCCGCGCCGCGGAGGAGCATTCCTGGGCCGCCTTCGTTAGACCGTTTCAACCCCGTGTTTCAAAGCCGCCGCCTTCAAGTTTCCATTTCCCCTGCCCGGACAGGTGGATGCCCTAGACCGGACTACTCGATCTATGAGACCGAAATATACACCGGACGTTATGCGTCATTTTTTGAACCAAATTTGACAAAAATTTAACAATGCCTTAACAAATTATTACTATAAAACAGACGATAGTAATAGTTGCATAATCTGAGGTTGTCCCAAAACCCGGTTGGCGCGAACCTCCGGTTCGATGAAACAAGCTCTTGGGAAAAGCGGTCAAATCGGACTAAAGTCCGGCCCGCTTTTCCCCTTACATCTAAGGTCGCTGTTCCAAAACTGAAGTTTTGGAACAGCCTCATCTCTAAATCCGTATAAAGGAACCGGTAATGTCAAATATTGTAATTCAAGCGCTTCCTTATCTTATCATATTGTTGCCGATATTATTCATTTATTTGCCGATACGGTTCAAAAAAATGAAGTCAAAAACCCAGGATACGCGGGGAAGGCTGATAAATAAAATACAAAGCCTTGTGCCGGTAAAAATATCATTTAGCCTTCCAAAGTCAATTTTGGCAGTTTATCGCGACTTACAACATATTGAGGGGAAAGTTGTTTTAATATGGGGAAAAATTAAAAAGACGGAAAGCAATATAAATGTTTTAAATAATATTCAAAGCAATGCCAATACGGATGATATGATAAGAAAACAAAATGAATACTACAACTACTTATGTAAATATTATGACAATTATTGTTCACTGTATCTAGAATTGAGGTTTCACTTTTATGTGGTATTGATAAAAGATGTATTAATCGAAAAAAATATCATAGATGCTATCGAAATCAAGCAATTCATTAATTCGGTATACAGTGATATGAAATTCACAAAATATGCATTGATCGACGCCGATGATATAGACTCATGCCTTGCCGCGCTTGATAGGGCGGCGGCCGATAAAGATTATAAAGAATATTTTTTTAGTTTGCTTCCAAATTTTCCATCGAAGAAGGAAAAAGAAAAGAACAACAAAAACAAATTGTTGTTTAATAACTTCAATAAATCAATGACGGCCATCACAAAAAAAATCTCGATGTTAGCCGCTTATTTAGTCAGCGTCCAGTCGCATAAAATAATCGGGGACACTTCTCCCATTGATGAAGAAAATGAATTGAAAATATATAAACAGGAAAACAGCCATGGGATGATTCTTGAACATTCAAGGAAACTTGATGGGGAATATGACAGATTCGTGGCCGAAATAGAATTATCGGAAAATCAGAGTAATAATTGAGAATGGACTTGTTCAATTTTCAGGGGTTGTTGTTTAAAAACTGAAGTTTTTAGAGGTTCCCTAAAACAAAAATACTTGACATTTCTTACAAAAAATGATTGA
>JAIRLQ010000075.1 GCA_031259345.1 Treponema sp. | reverse complement strand
GCGGCATTGGTTTTGTTTGCAAAAGATATAAAGCCCGTCCCGGCCCTGCTCTGTTTTATCTTTATTCCCTGGCTTTCCCGGTTTTTCATTGCCCTTCCGCGGTACTTTGTCCGGGATTTTGGAATGATTACGGCTTTTGACGCTTTGCTCCTGAACCTGGATCGCAATAACTTTGCCGCCCTTTTGCCCTTTTACTGGACGGCCTTTACCAGTTACTTTTCCCTAAGAAGCAGAAAATTTTTGCGTTCCGATATTATCGTTTCGGACGTATTTTACCTTGTATTATTCTGCATTACTCCGTCATCGGGCATCGAAGCATACCGCTGGCCGGTGCTTATGATAGGCCTTTTTACCCTGGTCTTTTTTCTTCAGGTTCTGGCTTTTGTCCTTTCCATAGAGCCCGAAATGCGGCTGCGAAAAAGCGAAGCTTTAGCCGGCGCCGCGGTTTTTTTTGCGCTGGTTGTTTTTGGGGGCGTGTTTTTTATAAGACCATCCCAGGAAAAAGCCTCCGAGCGCGCCGGCGGGCTTTTGGAACCCAAACTTTTTCGTTTCGATTTTTCCCAGGTTTTGCGGCTGGATTCGGAAATAAGCGTAAGTGATGACCTGGTGCTTATTGTAAAAAAAGACAGGGAAGACGATCACATACTGTTAAGGCGTTATACCCTGTCGGGCTATGAAAAGGCCCGGGGGTTTTTCCGTACCGAAGCTGTAGACGAAAAAGCCCACCCCCAGCGGCTGCCCGAAAGCCGGACCCTGCTGGCAAACCGTGATCAAATTAAAAACTACCGCGAAACCAGGCAGGAATATTATCTTGTTAACTTTGACGCTTCCGCCTTTATTGGAATGAATATGCCTGTAGAGGTAGTTCCCTTTGAAACATGGGACGCTTCTTCATTTAATTCAGCTTACGCGGTGCGCAGTTTGACAAGCGAAGCCCTGCCTTTTGAACTTATTGACGCGGTGCAGGGGGCGGAGCTTCCCGGGGCAGGGAAACTGGGTTTAAGCGAAGATGAGTACCGGCTTTATACCGGGTTTGGGAACGACAGGGATATTGCCGCCTTTGCCGGGGAGGTAGCCGGAAGCGGAGAAAGCTACTTTGAAAAAATTTTTCTTGTGTATAATCGCCTAAAATACGGCGAATACCGCTACAGTCTTAAGCCCGGTATTGCCGCAGACGGGGATCAATTAAAATATTTTTTGTTTGATGCAAAAAAGGGCTATTGTTCATATTTTGCTTTTGCCTTTGCCCTTATGCTGCGTTCCATGGGGATTCCATGCAGGGTTGCGGCGGGATTTTTTATCGATCCCGAAACCGGTGTTTTTGATTATTATCCGGTGCGTTCCGATATGGCCCACGCCTGGGTCGAAGTCTGGTTCCCCGGGTACGGCTGGATCGAATTTGACCCCACGGCGGACGCGCTTGCGGAAGGCGAAGAATTTCGCTTTTCAGAAGGGACGCCTCCGGAACTTTTTGAACGCCTGATGAAAGAGATTCTGGATAATTATTCCAAACTTAGGCCCAAAGAAGGGGCCGCCGGGGAAAGCGGCGGAAAGCGCCTTGCCGAACTTGGCAGGGAGACTATACGGTTTTTTATGAATTGGGGCCCATATATTATACTTATAATTATTATTTTTGTGTTTATTTTTATAAGGGCGGGTTTCTTTTGGATATATTGCGTTGTAAACGGCCCCGGACGTAAAGCGCGTTTTCTGTGGGCCCATGTAAAGCGGAGGAGCGCCCTGGCGGGTGTTTCAAAGCCCCTGTCCATTGGCGAGGCTGAATGGGCAGCCGCCGCAGATGAACGCTTTAGCGGCATATACGCCCTTTATCTGGACAGCGCCGCCGCCCGTTTTGCCCAAAATTATTCCGCCCCGGACATGATACGCATGAAAGAAAATTACCGTTCCTTTAGCCGTTCTTACAGCGCTTCGGTTTCGCGTTTGCGCCGCGTACTGGGATGGCTAAGTCCGCCCATCGCCCTCTTGCTGCGGCGTAAATCCCTTTCCGCATTAAAAATCTTGCTGGTTCTTCCGCTTCTTTTTTCCTTTGCGGGAAGTTCGGGACGGGCCCAGGAAAACAGCTTTGGGCCGGACATTTTGTATGGTTCCGCTATGGAAGCCATGCGGGGTGAAAATTGGGAACGGGCAGTGGAATTTTTAAGCCAGGGGCAAAGGGTTTTCCCTAATGACATCCGCTTCCCCTGGACTTTGGGGAACCTTTACTACCAGCGGCGGCTTTTCCGCCTTGCTTGGGATGAATATCAAAAAGCCAATCTGCTTTTTCCGGAGGATACGGGCATACTGTTCCAGCTTTCGCGGACCGCGGCGTATTTGAACGAAGACGCGGTTTCGGCGTCTTTTCTTGAGAAGCTTTTGTCAATTGACGCGGATAATACCGAAGCTATCGGCAATCTGGCATGGATGTATTACAAGATCCACCGGCTGTCCGACGGGGAAGATCTGCTTCTTAAAGCCATGGAGCGTATGGGTTCGGATTCTGATTTTGCCATGACCCTGGGGACTATCTATTCGGATATGTTTAAGTATCCCGAAGCAAAGTTTTGGTATAAAGCGGCAATTGAAGGGGCGGAATCATCCGGTGACAGGCTCTTTGCCGCGGTAGCGCATTATAATCTTTCAATACTGGAAAGCAGGTTTTATCAGTTTGATCTTGCCTATACCAGTACCAACTCTTCTCTGGAAGCTTTTGACAGGGCTTCGGGCCGGCTTGCCCGGGGGGAACTTTACATGCGCCGGCTTGCCCTGTCCGGGGCCCTGGAAGAATATCAGGAAGCCTTTAATATGGACACTTCCCCGCTTTCCAAGCTGAACCTTGCCCAGGTGTATCAAATCGGAGGCCGCCTTGAAGAGGCCAGGG
>JAIRLQ010000437.1 GCA_031259345.1 Treponema sp. | reverse complement strand
CACATCGACGGCGCTCACTACGGTCCGGCCACAAACACGCCAATCTTTATCAAAGAACATGAATGGGTTACCGGCGGCGAAAGCAAAATTTGGCAGCCAAAAATAGAGGAGTGATTTATGGGAAAGACAATACGCCTTACTATGGCGCAGGCCCTGCTGCGTTTTATGGACAACCAGTACATCGAGGTTGACGGCGAAGAAATCAAATTTGTTCACGGTGTATACGGCATTTTCGGGCACGGCGTGGTGGTAGGCCTGGGGGAGGCCCTGGCGTCCAAAGGCCACAGCCTCCGTTTTTATCAAGCCAAAAACGAGCAGGGCGCGGGGCACGCCGCTATGGGTTTTGCAAAACAGCATAACCGCCGCCAAATAATGGCGGTATGTTCCTCTATCGGGCCCGGGGCGCTTAACATGGTGCCCGCGGCGGCTACCGCCACGGTGAACCATATTCCGGTGCTGTTCCTCCCCGGCGATGCTTTCGCATGCCGCCAGCCCGACCCGGTGCTGCAGCAGGTTGAAAATCCCCAGGACTATACATCTACGGCCTCGGACTCGTTTCGCGCGGTAAGCCGTTACTGGGACAGGGTTAACCGGCCCGAGCAGCTTATGACCGCCATGATCAACGCCTTCCGGGTGCTGACAGATCCCGCCGAAACCGGGGCCGTTACCGTGTCCCTCCCCCAGGATGTGCAGGGTGAGGCATACGACTACCCCGAGGAATTTTTTGCCCGGCGGGTGCATCATGCCGAGCGGCGCATTCCCGGTAAAGGACAAATTGACAGGGCGGCGGCAATGATCAAAGCCGCAAAAAAACCCCTGGTAATCTGCGGCGGCGGCGTGCGTTTTTCCGATGCGGGCAAAGAGCTCGAAACCTTTTGCAAAACCTATCACATCCCGTTTGCCGAAACCCAGGCGGGCAAAGGGGTTATCCTTTGGGACAATCCCTATAACCTTTCGGGGCTGGGCAATACCGGCGCGCTTTCCGCCAACAAGATTGCCAAAGAGGCGGATCTTATTATCGCCTGCGGCACCCGCCTGGGGGATTTTACCACCTGTTCAAAGTGGCTTTTCCGGAATCCGGCCTGCCGCATTCTGGGCATTAACATTAGCCCCTTCGATGCCTACAAAATGAACGCCGAACCGCTTATCGCCGACGCAAAACTTACCCTTAAAGCCCTTACCAAAGCCGTTCCCGGTTATACATCGGCCTGGGGCGACAGGATCGAAAAAGTCAGGGCCGAATGGAAGGCCGAGGTTGACCGCCTTTACAGCCAGGAAGCCGGCCCCGCCCCGGACGGATCGCCCCTCCTTTCCCAGGCGCGGGTTCTGGGGGAACTTAACGACCGGCTCCTCCCCAAAAACGCCATTGCCGTATCAGGATCGGGTTCTATCCCCAGCGATATGCAGCGGGTCTGGCGGGTGCGCAAAGCCGGCACCTATCACATGGAATACGGCTTTTCGTGTATGGGCTACGAAATCGCCGCCGCCCTGGGGGCAAAAATCGCCTGCCCAACGCAGGAAGTCGTTGCCATAGTCGGCGACGGGGCCTACACCATGCTCCACACCGAGCTTTTGACCGCGGTACAGGAAGGCCGCAAAATCATCGTAGTGGTGCTGGACAATGCCGGCTTCCACTGCATCGACAATTTGCAGCACAGCCAGGGCATTGATCATTTTGGCAACGAATGGAAAACCCGCAGCGATAAATCGGGCAGGCTTGACGGGCAAAGCGTAAAGGTTGATTACGCCAAAAACGCCGAAAGCTGGGGCGCTTTGGGGCTCCGCGCCCGCACGCCCGAAGAACTTGCCAAAGCGGTAAAAAAAGCCCTGTCCGCAAAAATCCCCGTAGTTATCGATGTAAAGACCAGCCCCAAAACCATGACAAGCGGTTACGAAAATTGGTGGCGGGTGGGCACAGCCCAGGTTTCCGACAACCCTGAGGTAGTCAAGGCCGCCCAGGAAATGGCCAAAGAAGTTGAAAAGGCAAGGAAGTTTTAAGGAGAAATATTCTCTGGCAATTTGAAATTGTCAGAGAATTCCGATTATGATTGTTTGTCAGGCAAGGAATTAGTAATTCCTTGCCTGACAAACCCAAATCTATGGAGTAATAACATGGCTAAAGCGCAGACGATTAAATTGGCAATCGCCCCCATTGGGTGGACTAACGATGATATGCCCGAATTGGGCGGCCAAATCCCCTTTGAGCAGTGTGTCAGCGAAATGGCGCTGGCGGGTTTTTCCGGAAGCGAGGTGGGGAACAAGTATCCAAAAGATCCCAAAACGTTAAACAAAGCCTTGGGCCTCCGGGGCCTTACCATCTGCAACGCATGGTTTTCTTCGTTTTTAACCACCAGGCCTTATAAAGAAGTTGAAGCGGCGTTTATCAAACACCGTAATTTTCTTTATGCTGTAGGCGCCCGGGTTATCGGGGCTGCCGAACAGGGACATTCAATCCAGGGCCAGGACAAGCCCATTTTTGACTGCAAGCCAAACTTTACCGGCGAGGAATGGGACAAACTTTGCGACGGCCTTAACAGGCTGGGCAAGCTTGCCGCCGCAAAGGGCATGGCCCTAACCTATCACCACCACATGGGTACAGGCGTGCAAACAGCCGCCGAGATTGAACGCCTTATGGAAAACACCGACAAAGCGCTTGTGGGCCTTCTTTACGACACCGGCCACCTGGTATTTTCCGGCGAGGATTATCTTGCGGTGCTTGATAAATGGATGAGCCGCATACGCCATGTACACCTTAAAGATATGCGTCCGGCGCTGCGCAAAAAAGCAGTCAAAGAAAAGTGGCCCTTCCTTAAGGCGGTGCGTGAAGGGGTCTTTACTGTCCCCGGCGACGGCTCCGTGGATTTTGTCCCGGTGTTCAACGCCCTTAAAAAAGCAAAGTACTCGGGCTGGTGGGTAGTAGAAGCGGAACAAGACCCCGCCAAAGCCAACCCCCTGGAATACGCGATTAAGGCCCGGGCGTATATCAGGGAAACCGCCGGTGTGTAGGGCCTGTCAGAGAGGTAATCGATTTGACAAAAAAAATATATCAGAAGACGGTTGTCGAGCAGGCAAAAGAACAAATTGGAAAGCTGATTTCCTCCGGCCTTTACAAACCGGGTGACAAGCTTCCTTTTTCAAAGACAGAGGAACCAGGTTAAAGTATGAGATTCGGAATCAGGACACTTGATGATATTGAGGTTAATAATAAAACGGTTCTGTGCCGCATTGATATTAACCAGCCGGTGGATAAAAAAGCCGGAACCTTAAAAGACACTACCCGCATTGAAGCGTGTATCCCCACCTTAAAAGAACTTTCCGCCAAGGGGGCGCGTCTTGTCCTTTTGGCCCACCAGGGAAGCGACATAGAGTACAAAAACTTCTGGACTACCGAGCCTCATTCCAAGGTGTTAAGCCGCCTCCTTGAAAAGGAAGTAAAATTTATCGATGATGTCTGCGGCCCCGCGGCCCGGGAAGCAATCAGGGCCCTTAAGCCCGGCGATATTCTTCTATTGGACAATGTGCGTTTTGTGTCGGAGGAACAAACCCTTTTTGAAACAAAGCTGCTCCTTTCCCACGCGGAACAGGCAAAAACCCTCCTGGTACAAAAGCTTGCGCCTCTGGCGGACCTGTACGTGTGCGACGCCTTTGCCGCGGCCCACCGGGATCAGCCCTCGCTCTGCGGGTTTGAACAAGTGCTCCCAAGCGCAATGGGCCGGCTTTTCGAGGAAGAATTTTGCGTCATTTCGGGCTTAATGGAAAAACCCGGGCGCCCCTGCGTATTTGTTTTAGGGGGCTCAAAAATAAACGACGCCTTTTTGATGATGCAGACGGTTTTAAAAACCGGCGTCGCCGATCAGACGCTTACAGGCGGCCTTGTAGGAGAAGTCCTGCTTTGGGCTTCGGGCGAAGACATCGGGGAGGCTGCCAGGGCTTTCATCAAAAAAGAGGGCTACGAAAGCCTTGTTGAAACAGGCAAACAATTGCTTGCCGCATACCGGGATAAAATCGTTATGCCTTCCGACTTTGCGGCCCAGGTGAACGGAGAACGCGGCGAATTCCCTGTGGGGAATGTCCCCGCCGGGGCGCTGGTTCTGGACATTGGCCTTCAAAGCGCCTTAAAGTATCAGGAAATTATCCGGACAGCCAAAACAGTTTTTGTGAACGGCCCCATGGGCGTGTTTGAAGAGGCCCCCACAGAGCTGGGTACCAGGATGATTTGGGAGGCCCTGGGGGACACCGCAGCCTACACTGTCCTTGGCGGCGGCGACAGCATTACGGCTACCAAAAAATACGGCAAAACAAAAGACATAAATTATATTTGTACCGGCGGCGGGGCTTTAATCCGTTTTCTCGCCGGAGAAGAACTGCCGGTAGTAAAAGCCCTGCGGCATGGATCACAATTAAAATCTAAATTATTATAAGATTAAGAGAGGAGAAATCACATGGTTAAAGTAGGAGTAGCGGGATACGGCGTTATCGGGCAGCGGCTGGCAGATGGTGTTGCATTGCAGAAGGACATGGAACTGGTGGGCATAGCGGACCTGGCCCCCACCCTTTCCATCAAGGCATTAAAAGAAAAAGGCATGCCCTACGATCTCTATCTGGTAGAAGGCGCCGACAAATCAAAGTTTGATGCCGCAAAAATTCCCGTTAAAGGAACTTTTGCCGACCTTATTGGCAAAGTGGACATCATGCTGGATTCTTCCCCCGGCGGCGTAGGCGCAAAAAACAAGGCGCTTTACGAAAAAGCCGGCGTCAAAGCCATCTTCCAGGGAGGCGAAAAAAATTCGGTAGCCGATGTTTTCTTTCATGGCTACGCCAACTACGAAAAAGGCCTGGGCGCCAATTACTTAAAGCTTACAAGCTGCAACACCACGGGGCTTATCCGCTCGGTCGACTGCCTTGACCGCGCCTATGGCGTAGACAGGGTCGCCATCACCATCATAAGGCGGGTAGCCGATCCCGGCGACTATCACCGGGGCCTTACCAATGCCCTGCAAATGGACAAGGCGCCGTCCCATCAGGCGGTGGATTTAATGACCATCATGCCCCATGTGGAAGCCACAGGCATTTTGGTGCATACCCCGGTAACCCACGGACACATCATCACCGTAGTGGCCCACGGCAAAGGCGGCAAAAAAATTACCGCCGGCATGGCCCTGGATGCCTTTAAGTCGCACGACCGCATCCGCGTGGTAAGCATCGACGACGGGTTTTTGGGAAACGCCAGTTTCTTCCGCTACGCCCGGGACCTGGGGAACCCCAGGGGGGACATGTACGAAATCGGCCTGTGGTCCGACAGCATTGTTGAATCCGGCGACAATATCATGTATGCTATCAATATCCCTCAGGAATCGGTAACAATCCCCGAGAGCCTGGACGGTATCCGCGCCGCCCTGAAAATGCAGAACGATTCAAAAGCAGCCACTGCCGAAACCAATAAATATCTTGGCCTCGGCAAGTGGAAGTAAAACGGCACCGCCGCTTTATATAGGAG
>JAIRLQ010000042.1 GCA_031259345.1 Treponema sp. | reverse complement strand
CCGCAAGGCCGGTTTTGGGGTCTACGGTAAAGGGTCCGGTCTTGCCCGCGTCGATGCTCGCAACGGCGCCGTTGCCGGGGGTAAGGGCAAAGCTGTCCGCGCCGGTTCCCGAAAGGGACACGGCCAGGGTTCCGGTGGGTTTGTTCCCGGTGTTGGTTACGGTTACGGTAAGGGGCGTTACTGCCGGGTAGTCTTCTTCCTGGGCGGTAAAGGTATAGGTTCCGCTTAAGGCGCCGCCGTTTGCGCTTAGGGCAATGCCGTAGGTATCCTTTTTCCCTCCTGTGGGGTTGTCGCAGGCGGCCAAAACCAGGGCCGCGGCGATACAGGCGATAACGATTCGTTTCAGGGGTTTACTCCGTATAAGGATTGCGGTTTAGCGGGGCAGAGGCCCCGCCGCGGGGCCTGTGTCCTGCTTCGAGAAAATAAAAAAAGCCGCGGGCCCGGTGGGGGCCGCGGCGTTCTTCCAAAAAGGGGGATAGGTTACGGGGAAGGGGTTCGCGCTCTGCGCGCGCGCGTATGTGTATGCGACGGGGGGGGGGGGGGGGGGGTAATTCGTTATAATACATGGAATTATACGCCATTATTGCGGTGCCCCTCCTTTCAGTAGTGTCCGCCCTATGGGCGGAACTTTGCATTTCCTCCCGTTTTGTACCAAAACGGTGCGTAAATGCATTGTATAAGGTAACTACAATACACTATGCCACGGAATATAAGAAAAAACAACCGGAGGGTATATATTTCGTTCGTAATTATTTTTCTGTTAAGTTATCTACGCCTTCGTCCCATTTTTCGGGCGGGGGCGGCGAAGCGGTATGTTTATCGCAGCGTTCTATGTAAAGTTTGGCGGTTCCGTCATTTTCGTCTTTCCGGTGTATCGCGCTAAAGATGTGTTTTGCCCCGGAAAAATCCATTTCTTCGTAGGCCTTTAAGCCGTTCTCCCAGGAAGAAACCATGTCCAATGTGTCGCCGGGCAATTCTTCCTTAAGCCCCAAAAGTTCGTAAAGCCTTAGGGGGGTGCTTATTCCCACTACCCTCACCCTGCTCAACGGGCGAACGATAAAATCGGCGCCGATTTTTTCTTTGGTATATTCGCTTATAAGGATGCCCGATGTGTTGTACTGTTTGTTCACGCCTTCAAGACGGGCCGCAAGGTTTACGGCGTTTCCCATTATCGTATAGTCCATCTTTTTGGGTGTGCCCATATTGCCAACTACCATAGGGCCCGAGTTAATGCCAAGGCGGGTATAAAGGGGGCGCCCGGCGCGGATAACGCCTTTCTCTATCAAAGAGTTTAGGGGTTTGTAAAAGGGGCCCCCGGGGTCCATCACTTCCTTTACCAGCTCTTTTTCGCATTGCTTCATTTTAACGGCGCTGCGGCATGCCAAAGACGCGTGTTCCGCCGTCCACACGGGAGCGCCAAAAAAGGCTATGATGGCGTCGCCTTCGTACTTGTCAATGGTCCCGCCAAGGTCAAGTACAATGTCGCTCATCTTTGTTAGGTACAGGTTTAAAAGGTTAACCAGCATTTTAGGGCCGTTGTCTTCGTACTCTTTCTGCAGCGCTTCCGATATGGAAGAAAAACGCTGAATGTCGGTGAAAATGGCTGTCATGTTACGTTTTTCGCCCCCCAGGTTAAGCATGGAAGGGTCGGCCAGAATCTGCTCAATAACCGACGGCGCAAGGTAGCGGGAAAACGCCGATTTGATAAAGCGTTTTTGATGGCCTTCGGTTGCATAGCTGTAAACTGTTGTAATAATAAAAGCCAGCGCCGCAGCGGTTAAGGGGGCGGCCAGGGGGACCCAAAGTCCTGCCAGCCTGAAAGTTCCCAGGCCTAATCCGGCAAGAAGAACAAAAACCAGCGCTGTTCCCCCTACAATCAGGGGAATACGGTTGGAAAAAAGCACCAGCAAAACAATAAGAAACACCGGCGCTATTACTAAAATTATGTTGATTGCGGCGTGGCTTTCGCGGATAAAATCCCTTTTAAGAAAATTGTCCAAAAGGGTTATGTGCATCCCTACCCCGGGATACACCGAGCTTACGGGCGTGGACACAATATCAAAAAGGCCGGCGGCATACACGCCAAAAAAAACATACTTGCCGTCAAAGTCTTCCGGAAAAAGAAGGGGTTCTTTTCCCAAGGCGGCCGCTTCGGAGCTTTCCAGCACCTGCCATGCCCAGTAAGGGTGATACACGTCCAGGGGGCCCCTGAAACGCAAAAGGCAGCGGCCGTTTTTGTCTACCGGCACGGGGTAATCCCCCCAGCGGATTTCTTTCTTTTGCGGGTCATAGCGAAGGTCCCGGCTGTAGCCGTCCAGCAAAAGAGAGGCGCTTGAAAGCCCCGGGGACGCCTTGCCGTCAAAGACAACAAAAAGGTCGGAGCGGCGGAAAATGCCGTCCGAGTCGGCAATGCCCGTTATATTACCGATAGCCCCCGCGGAATTTCGCAAACTCGGGATGGGGAACTGGGCTTTTGCCTGGCCCTTCCGGTTGGCAAGGTCGTAATTACCCAGAATGCTTTCAAAATTCTCCGGATTAAAGAAAGGTTTATCCGGGCCGGCGGGCCAGGAAGTGTCGGTTCCTGTTTGGGACGAAAAGAACACCGTCTGTACCACCCTGCCAAAGTTATTTGAAGAACGGGCAAAAGCGGCGTCGTCTTCCGCCCCATGGACCGAAGGTTCGGAAAAAATCATATCAAAGGCAATGGATTTTGCGTTGCCCAAATTTAAGTAATCGACAATTTCCCCGTAGGCCTTCCGCGGCCAGGGCCACGACCAGCCCCGGTTTTTTTGGGCCCAATCAATGCTGTCCTGATCGATAAGTATCACAACGATCTCGTCCGAAGGGGGGGCGGCGGCCGCAAAAAGGTTTATCCTTAGGTCATACAATTTATATTCGGCGTAATCAAAGGCCCCGCTTAAATAGCCCGCGAGCGTTACAAGGGACAGGGAAACCGCAATGATCCAGACAGCCGGAGCTTTGCGGGATTTTGCGGCTTTGCCTTTCATAAACTTTTTCTAGCGTATGCTGGAGGCTTTTTCGCGGGTGCTTTTCTGCCAATACTGGCTGCGGCCAATTCCAAGGCCAATTTCCCCGCGCATTTCCAGGGTGTCTGTTTTGTAGCGCTTGCCGTCGGCAGGGTGGAAGGTAACTTCGGCTTTATACATTTTGCCGCTGTCGGGGTCTATAACATTGCCCCCCCTCCACTTGCCGGCTTCGCGCATGGTCAAGCCAAAAATCCAGGTAGTGCCCACCACAGTCATTTCGTTCACCTTGCCCGGGGTGGGGAAGCCCTTGTAACTGGCGTTACAGTTGGACGCCTTTACATCCTGGGGATGATCCGCGACAGCGCAAATCCGGCCAAAAAGCTTCCCGTTTTGAACAAAAATCTCCCAACCCGCGGTTGTTTTGCCTGTCTTTTCGTCCACGCTTATCCAAAACCCCTCGGCAGGGTCCAGGGCAAGACAGTACCCGGTAAGAACCAGAGCCAAAAGCAATAAAACCGTAAATTTCTTCATTGTTTCCTTCCTTAAAGCATAGATTGTAGTATACATTTTACCCTATTTTTCCAATAAATACAAATACTCTTTTACATGTATTTCCCTGTTATTTAAATTCCTCGAGCCCCGGAACGTATTATACCGGGTTTCCAGTACTTCTACTTTTCCAATTTTATGAAGCATGTGTTTCATTTTTTCAAGCCCGATAAACCCTTCGGAATTAAAAGAAATAAGCACATACTTTGCCTTAATATTTTCTACCAGTTCTTGTAACGCCGTATACGCGCGATTTTCTTTGTTATAACTGGATCTGTTCCAGTTACAAGGTATGCCCGAAACAGCGCTTGGGTTTTCCGGATATTTGTAATCTACAATTAAATTGAGCATAAAATAATTTGAACCATAGGGATGCTGGTTATAGGGGGGGTCCAGATATGCAATATCAACTTCCGGAACATCATTGATAATTTTATTTGAATCCCCGTTTAATACCATAACGTCGGCGTCAAAATTGCTAAAAACCGGGAAGGGCAAATAAATATTGCCTTTTATTCTGAATAACGCGTCTTCGTTTTTCCCGCCAAAATGTCCTTTTCCGGTTTCTTTGCTTTTATAAAAACCCTTAAAAACACCCGATGTATTGGCGTGAATGGATGCCTCTGACAATAACGGCGCAATAAAATATTTCTGTTCGTTTAAGGGAACTTTTTCAATAAGTTTGCGTACCGTATCTATATACATTGCGTTTCTTACCGTATAGAAAACACGGTCGTCGGGCCTGATGTTTTGTTCATCTTTGGGAGCATATAATTCCGCGATGATTCCTTTTTGCAAAAACTTATCGGCTTCGTGGATAATTTCCCCGTGATAAAGCCTAAGATTTTCCATATTCAAATCACTTTTATTTGATAAATAACATTCGTTGAACAACGCGGAATATTTTTCCAAATCGTTTGCAATCAGTAAAGCGGCAGATTGTTTAAAAAACCGTGCGACAATGCCGGACCCGCTAAAAACGTCAAACATTTTCAGTTTGTTTTTTCTTAATTTGTTTTGAACGATTTTAATTCCATTGCCTATAAAATTTAACAAAGAACGTTTGTTTCCAATGTATGTAATAAGCTGTTCTGTAAGAAACGCCTTGTTTTCACTTTTGTTATGACAATCCGATTCCACAGGAAAAATGTATCTTATTCCGGACTTCGATTCAAGAAGCCGCTCCCGGTTCTCTTTAAATGTTGAGCGTTCCCATACCCCGCTCCTTTACGCCACTTTTAGCCAGGTAAGCTCATGTTTGTTATGATACAAATGAACCACCCGGGAGCCGGAGATGGCGGCAAAACGGCGGGTGGTTTCGTGGTCGGCCAGGGCTCCCTGCATTTTAATTGTGCAGACAAAATTTTTGCACAGGCCGGAGGCAAGCCATTTTTCTATCCACTCGTAAAGCCGCGGCGGGTAGCAGATCACGTCGGAACAGAGCCAGTCTATGGGGCCGATGTCTTCGGGCTTTAGCGTAAAGGCATCGTGTTTAATAAAACCAACGCCAGGCATGGCGGCAACACCGGCTTCAAGGGGCGCGCGATCACAGGCGTTAACCTTTGCCCCCAGTTTGGCAAGGGCCCAGGTCCAGCCGCCGGGGCTGGCGCCTGCGTCAAAGCAGCTTTCGCCCGGGGCCGGCCATTTTCGGCTAAGCGTCAGGGCCTCCCACAGTTTAAGGTAGGCCCGGCTTGGGGGGCCGGATTTATCTTCCTCAAATTCTATAAGCCCGCCGGGAAAGGGGCTGGAACACGCCGCAGAGGCAATTAAAGTGTTCGGGTCAAGTAAAGTCCATGCCCCCATGGGAGCTTTGGGAACCAGCCAGGGGAAGGGGTGTTTTTTTACGCTAATGGGCGGAAGCTTTTTACTTATCAGGGCGCCCCGGCGGAACTGGGTAAAAAGGCAGGGGGCCCAGTTGCGCTGAATATCAACCAGGGCTTTTGCCGCTTCGCCTATAGAATCAAATTCAATCCGCAAAGGATTAAACCACGCGTTCTCGAACCAAAAAACAGAACCGGCAGCGCCGGCCTCCGGGCTGTAATAAAGGGGGCCCCAGCGTTCAAAAGCGCCATTTAGTTCTTGTTCAAGGTGATGTTCAAATTGAGGTACGGGTTTGTAAACACAGGCGCCCGGGGGGAGGGAGCTGTGTTTCATACCGCCTGTGTGGAATTGAGCCCTGCCGACGAACGCCAGGAAAGGTAATCAACATAACGTTGAAAGGATTTCCCTTTGGGACTCTCTATAATCGAAAAACCTATATCGCAGGAATAGTTGGAACTCCGAATCCATTTGGTTTCTACCAACAACTCGAAACTGCCGATATTGGCCGCGGTTTCCGGAATAATTACAATTTTATACTGGCAATCCGGTTTAAAAGCCCCCTGGACCGTACACTCTACACAACAACCGGTGATACTTAGATCCTTTACGACGATCTCGTTTTCTGTTACCCCTTCCATGCGAGCCCTGGCGAGAGTCTGATACCTTTTATTTTTGCGGTTATCAGCCATAATATTATTTTGGCATATAGAAACTATTTCGTCAATCCTGTATATTCAGAATAACATTTCGACATAAGGAGTAATTATGACACCTAAACACACACCTGGTGAACACATCGCAGAATTGTGCAAAACGTATTCGGTTTCCCGCGAAACCCTTGCCGAAAGAAGCGGCGTCCCTGTCGAACTAATACGCCGCATTGAGGAAGACGGGCACATTCCCGATCTTGCGCCGCTTATTAAAATTTCCCGTGCCCTTGGGGTACGTTTAGGTACATTGCTTGATGATCATGAAGAGTTGGGTCCGGTGATTACCCGGGCAGGCAAAGCAGGAGACAGCGTCCGTTTTATTACCGGCCTTCCCGCCTCGGAAGAATCAAAATCCGCCGGGGCTGCCGATGATCCGGGGCATCACGGTCTTATATTTAAAGCGCTTGCAGCCGACAAAAACGGCCGCCACATGGAGCCTTTTATCGTTGATATAGAACCCGACGCGGAGCAGAAAAAATCTACCCACGAGGGCGAAGAATTTATCTATGTGATTTCGGGCAAGCTGGGCCTGGAATACGGAACGGACTCATTCGTTTTAAATGAAGGGGACTCAATCTATTACGATTCCATTATTCCCCATAGGGATTATTCCGCCGACGGCAAAGTGGTACGAATTTTGGCAGTGATCTATACGCCGGTATAAGGGGAGCTAACTATGGATTTTATAGAAAAGACTTTGGGCGAAGTGCTGCGGGAGACAGCGCAAAAACAAGCGGATCATGATTTTATTGTGTATGCCGACAGGGACTTACGTTTTTCCTACGGAGAGTTTGATAAACGTGTTGATGAGCTTGCGAAAGGCTTTTTGGCTATGGGCCTCCAAAAAGGCGATCATGTGGGTATTTGGGCAACCAACGTGCCGGACTGGAACACCGTGCTTTTTGCCTGTGCCAGGGCGGGCATGGTGTTTGTTACGGTAAACACAGGTTACAAACTCCACGAGCTTGACTACCTTATGAAACAGTCGGATTTAAAATGCCTGTGCATCATCGACGGCTGGCGGGATTCGGATTATGTTTCCATGGTATACGAACTGGTGCCGGAACTTAAAACCTCGCCCCGGGGCTGTCTTGAATCGTCCAATTTCCCCTGCCTTAAAAGCGTAATTTATGTAGGCCAGCAAAAGCACCGGGGCATGTATTCTTTTAACGAAGTCCTGCTTTTGGGCAAACACACAGACGATAAAGAACTGCGGGAAATCGAAGCGTCCCTTGACCGCAACGATGTGGTAAACATACAGTACACATCGGGTACCACGGGTTTTCCCAAGGGGGTCATGCTTAGCCACCGGAACATTTTGAATAACGGGCTGGGTATTGGCGATAACCAAAGGTTTTCCCCGGCGGACATCGTATGCCTTCCTGTGCCGCTTTTTCACTGCTTTGGACTGGTGCTGGGCATGATGGCGGTTTTAACCCACGGATCCACGGCGGCCCTGCTTGAATGGTTTGACCCGCTTTTGGTACTTGCCACGGTGCAAAAAGAAAAATGTACCGCCGTATACGGCGTACCCACCATGTTCATCGCCGAGCTTAATCACCCCATGTTCAAACTTTTCGATCTTAGAAGCCTGCGTACCGGTATTATGGCGGGTTCGCCCTGCCCCATCGAAACCATGCGTCAGGTCATCGACCTTATGCACATGAA
This sequence comes from Treponema sp., assembly GCA_031259345.1. Classification (GTDB taxonomy): domain Bacteria; phylum Spirochaetota; class Spirochaetia; order Treponematales; family Breznakiellaceae; genus JAIRLQ01. The sequence goes on along the minus strand of JAIRLQ010000042.1, from coordinate 10,287 downwards.
AGAAGTTACCATCTGTTACGGCCTTACCGAGTCGTCGCCGGTAATGACCCAAACCCGCTACGACGACAGTATCGAGGCGAAAGTTGAAACCGTGGGCCGCGAACTCCCGGGTGTGGAAGTAACCATCCGCGATCCCGAGACAGGCGAGGAATGCCCCGGCGGAATCCACGGTGAATTTTGCTGCCGGGGTTACAATACCATGAAAGGCTACTACAAGATGCCCGAAGCCACCGCCCAGTGCATCGACAAGGCAGGCTGGCTCCATTCAGGCGACCTGGGGGTAAAGGACAAAAACGGCTATTTTAAAGTTACAGGCCGCATCAAAGACATGATTATCCGCGGCGGTGAAAATGTGTACCCCAAAGAAATAGAAGACTACCTTTACACCATGCCGGGCATTAAAGACGTGCAAGTGGTAGGCATTGCCAGCAAAAAGTACGGCGAGGAAGTGGGGGCGTTTATCATCCTTCATCCGGACGCGCAAGTTACGGAAGAAGATGTGCGGGATTTTTGCCGCGGCCAAATTAGCCGCTTTAAAATTCCCAAGTATGTTTTCTTTGTTGACAGCTTCCCGCTTACATCAAGCGCTAAAATCCAGAAGTTCGTGCTGCGTGATATGGGCGCCAAAAAAGTACAGGAACTGGGAATTGCTACATAAAAAACCTGCACTAAGGAAGCTGTCCTCGGACTAAAGGCCGAACAAGTTTTTAAACTTTTCGGACAGCCCCAGGTTCCCTTAAGGAGCTATGCGCCAATCCGGCGCATCGAAATTGACGGCAACATACCCCGCCTGGCTTAAGGTTTGATCCCCGCCGGCGGGGTTGTTCATTGCAAACTGTTTTACGAGGCGCTTTTCTTTTTGCGGCCTGCCCATTGAAGGATTATTACCGTCAGAATAAGGCAAAAGCCTATAATGTCCGTAACCGGCCCGGGGTCAATCAGCAAAAGGCCGCCCGCCACAGCCATTAGGCGTTCCAAAAGATTGACGTGCTTCCACATATAGCCTTCCAGCCCGATGGCGATGCCCAGCATACCGATGAACGAAGTCGCCACGATTTGCGCAACCTGTAAAGGGGTAGTATCGATGAGCAGCATGGAGGGGCTGAACACAAATATATAGGGAATAAGAAAGGCGGTAATCGCGATCCGGGTGGCGGTAATTCCGGTCTTGATTGGATTGGATTTGGCAATGGCGGAACCAGCGTAGGCGGCCAGGGCAACGGGGGGCGTAATGTCAGCCACGATGCCGAAGTAGAAAACAAACATGTGCGCCGCCAGCACCGGCACCGCGTAACCCGCCGCTTCCCCGGCTTTAATAACCATGGGAGCGGTAACCGTCGCCATGATAATATAGTTGGCGGTAGTGGGAATCCCCATCCCCAAAACCAAGCACGAAATCATGGTAATAAAAAGGGCAATAAAAAGATTGGAATGGGTCATTGTAAAAAAGGGCATATTCACAATTCCCGTCAGGGAACCGATGAGTATTTGCCCCAATCCGGTAAGGGAAACAATACCCACCACAACTCCCGCTATCGCGCAGGCCATGGCAACGCCGATAGTGTTTCGCGCGCCGTTTCCCAGGGCCTCTACAAAAGTCGCCGGGGTAAAACGCGTATCTTTGCGAAACATGCTCACCACAATAGCTACAAGGATGGCAAAGCAGGCGGCGTAAGCCGGGGTAAATCCCGAACTCATTAAAACCACCAAAATTATAATAGGAAGAAAGAGATAACCTCTTTGTAGAATGAGCTTCCAGAATACCGGGATTTCTTCTCTGGGCAGCCCCTTAAGGCCCAGCTTCTTGGCCTCGAAATGTACCATAAGGAAAATTCCGGTAAAGTAAAGCACGGCAGGCAAAATGGCGCTGACCGCAATCACCGGATAGGATATGCCTGTTATTTCTGACATAAGGAAGGCGGCGGCCCCCATAATCGGCGGCATTATCTGCCCGCCTGTCGAGGCCGCGGCTTCTACCGCGGCGGCAAATTCCGGCTTATAGCCGATCTTCTTCATTACCGGAATGGTTACGCTGCCTGACCCTACGGTGTTCGCCACAGAACTGCCTGAATACATGCCCTCGAAGGCACTGGAAATAACCGCCACTTTGGCGGGGCCGCCGCTCGCAAAACCCGCTACCGAGTTTGCCAGGTCGATAAAGAAACCCGCAATCCCCGATTTTTCAAGCACCGAAGCCAGAAAAATAAAAAGCACGATAAAAGTGGAGCAGACGCCGATAGGGGTTCCAATTAAACCGTCGGTCGTGTAAAAGAGCTGATGCACGATGCGCCGCAAAGAGTACCCCGTAGAGAATGCGTAAATAATAAAACATGACGCTACTACCAGTATGGGCAAACCCACAACGCGGCGGCACAGTTCGGCCAGGATAATAATTCCGCCTACGCCCACCGCAATATCCAGCGGCCGGAGCATAACAGCCCGTCCAATAATCACCTCAAAATTTGCCGCGTAATAAAAAAAGCACAGGCTTCCCAAAACGCCCAAAACAAAATCGTACCAGGGAATATAGTTGGAGCGTTTGATCATGCCCCGGTAAAGCGGATAAAGCAGATAGCCCAAAAACACCAGAATACCCAAAAAAATACAGCGCCTTATCTGCTCGGGAATGGAAATAAAAAGAGTTACCAGTAAAACATAAGCGGCAAACAGAAGCAGCAGGATTTTAATAATGATGCCGGGGGTTCCGGTAAAACGCCGTATATTGGATTCGCGATCAAGGTGGGCAATAAGTTCTTCTGTTTCTTTTTCGCTTAACCCTTCGCTTGTCAAACTATGGGACATAAAAAGCTCCTATTGTATAATAAAGGATATGTGGGCATTTCTGCCACAGAGATGCCGCAACCCAATTTTTTCGTTATTGATATAAAGAAGGTGATCTGAAACAGTACCTACAATATAGTTTAATTCCTTAAACGAAGTTTCAAAACCGGTAACAAGTATCGCTTCGCCCTCACGGCGCAGGTGCAGGCCTTCGGAAAGACTGGACGGCATCCCCGCGCCAAAACTATAGTATCTGGCCTCCACCGGCTTTATAAGGCGGCCCTCGCGTACAAAAGTATCCCGAACCGGACTTTGGTTTACCGAGTGAACAAACTCAATCGAAAAAGTTTCCCCTTCCTTAAGCGCCCACTTGCCGTACACCCTGCCCGTTTCCGCGTCTTTAACAACAAGCCCGTTGGCGCAGCCCGCCGCCAGGCAAATTAGTAACGAGCAATGGGCAATGAACAATTTTTTAACTCCACGGCTCCGGGTACACTTTCCCCAAAACCTTCCTATTGCCTTATTCAATTACCCACTGCCGCTTATAAGGAAATGAAGCTGTCCCCGGACTTAAAGCCCGAATAAGTTCTTCAACTTTTTTGGACAGCCTCTACTTCCGCACGGGTCCTTACTTCATTGCCCCGATTTCTTTAAAGTACTTCGCCGCACCGGGGTGGAAGGGCACAGAAATACCGTCAACAGCGTAAGCTACGGAAAGTTCCGCACCTTTTGCGTGGGCGGCCTGAATCTCACTTTTGCTTTCTATTAAATTTTTGGTCAGCGCGTAAACAGTATCTTCCGAAAGCTTATTGCTTACTATAAAAGTAGCTTTTACGGCTACGGTTTTTACCGCGGCGGTCTGGCCCTGGTAACTGTTTGCCGGAACGGGGAACTGGGTATAGAAGGGATACTTTTGCCTAAGCTGCGCGGCATGGGCATCGTCAATTTCCAGAATGACAATATTCCGCCCTATGGCAAGGTCTACAATGGCGGTAGTAGGCGCGCCGGCAACGCAGAAAAACGCGTCTATCTTGTTATCCCTTAAGGCGTCTGCGGACGCGCCAAAGCTTAAGTTTTGTTTGTTGATATCGGCAAAGCTAATTCCGTAAGCTTCAAGGATCTGCCTGGCGTTGAATTCGGTGCCGCTTCCGGCATCGCCTACAGAAACATTTTTTCCCTTAAGATCGGCGATAGTCTTTATCCCCGAAGCCGGATTGGCGACCACCTGACAGACTTCCGCGTAAAGGGCAGCCATGGAAGTGAAATCTTTAATGACCTCACCGGCAAAAAGGTCGGTACCTTTGTAGGCGTAATCCATAACATCGTTCTGAACGATTGCAAGCTCCACTTCCCCGGCGGCGATAAGCTGAATATTAGCCTTTGACGCGCCGGTGGACTGGACAACAATGGGAATCTTTGTTTTTTCCGTAAGGATCTGCCCGACCGCGGTTCCAAAGGCATAATAGGTGCCGGTATTACCGCCCGTTGCCAGGCGGATCCGCTCCACGTCGCCCTTCGCGAAAGCCCCAAGGCTTACTGCCAAAAGCAGAAATGCCGCCAACTTTAAAGACTTTTTGTAGTTCATTTTCCTCTCCTTATAATAGCAAAATTACGTATAATTATACATTTTTATTTATTTTTATGCAAGGGCCGGTTTATAGCCGATTATATAATTAAAAATAGCTTTTCACATTGATTTTTCGGTTTTTGGTGTATACTAGTATTAAATTATATTATGAGGCTGTCAAAACTAACCGGGTTTTGAAACAGGCACTTATGACAAATTTTTTTTTATTTTTATGGAGGAATCTTTATGGGCGAATCAATTTTTGCCAGTAATACCCCGATTCCCAGAAACCGTGAGAGCCTTGAACGTGTTCATATAAATCAGCTTCTGGAAGAAGCGGTCGGTAAATCCCTTATCTATGTTACCGCCGGCGCAGGATACGGCAAGACACAGGCTGTATACTCTTTTGTTCAGCGACACTCTATCCATACGGCATGGATGCAAATGTCCGAAAAAGACAATAACGCGGAACGCTTTTGGGAAAATTTTCTTTTCACCGTTATGCAGGTAAATCCCAAGGCGGGGAAAAAACTCCAAAAAATGAGCTTTCCGGACGGCGATCAGCTTTTTGAGCGCTATCTTAAAGTTCCCAAAGACGAAACCATTCCTTCAATTAGGTACATTTTTGTCTATGACGATATGCATCTTATAACCAATAAATCTGTACTGCGCTTTTTGGAAAGATCTTTTAAAGCCGAATTTCCGTCTATCACGTCAATTGTGATTTCCCGCAATGAACTGCCTTTTAATTTTATGAACATTGAATCCAAAGGAAAGCTTGCCAGGATTACCGAAGAAGATCTGCGTTTTTCCTATGAAGAGCTGGCGGCTTTTCTCCGCATGAAAAAGCTTGATCTTTCACCCCAGACAGTGGCGGATATCTACCACGATACCGAAGGCTGGGCCTTTGCCATTTACCTGGTAAGCCGTTCCCTCAAAAACAGCCCCGTATATGTCTCATCGGCAATGAAGTCCAATATTTTTAAGTTAATTGAAAGTGAGATCATTGACAGAATGTCCCCCAGCCTGCGCAAGGTTTTTATCAGCCTTTCGCTTGTGGATCACTTTTCACCGGAGCTTTTAAGCTGGATTTCCGGTTCCGACGATTTTGCCGAGGCAATTAAAAATATTGGCGCTTTTATTCGGTTTGATATTTATGACAATTCTTACCGTATCCATCATCTTCTTCTGGATTACCTTAAAACCCTTCAGCATGAGCTGAGCGAAGACGAGAAGCGGGAAGTGTATGCCAAAGCCGCTGCCTGGTGCGCGGCAAACAACCGGAAAATGGACGCCCTGACCTATTACGAAAAAGGCGGCGATTACGAGGGAATTGTTAAGGTTAGTATGACCATGCCCCTGACCCTGCCCCTTCAGACCGCAAAAATGCTTCTGGGTATTTTTGATCGCGCCCCGAAGGATGTTTTTAAACTTCACCCTTCGGCATACTCGCTTTATATCGGCATCCTTGTAACCCTTTCCATGTTTGACCGTGCCGCCGAAGAGCTTCACACCGAAGTTGCCTTTCTGGAAAGCTTGGGCCCTCCGGATAAACTTGCCGCCCAGATTCTGACCGGCGCCTATGTCGATCTTGGCTTTTTAGGTTTTTTAACAAGCGTCCGAAGCAAAGATTACAGTTATGTTCAATTTTTCGAGAAAGCCTGTGAATATTCAAAAATCGGCAACCTTGTAATTTCCCCGCCTTCTTCGGTACTTAGCCTTTCCACCTATGTCTGTCTGGCAGCCACCGCGGAAAACGGGGAGATGATAAAATTCAACAAAGCAATCGAAAAGTTTGTCCCTCTTGTGGTTGCCGTACGGGGGGGATGCTGCTATGGCGAAGACGATCTTGCCTGGGCCGAACTTGCCTTTTTTAAAAACAACCTGTACGAAGCGGAAGCGCTTTCACGACAGGCTGTTAGAAAAGCCAGGGAAAAAGATCAATACGAAATCGAAAACCGGGGGCTCTTTTTCCTCTTAAGAATTAAAATGTGCCAAGGCGATATTGATTCCATCGAAAATATAAAGCAGCAGTTGGAAGCCCAAATGGACAAGGAATTTTACCTTAACCGCTACATCTATTATGACTTGGAATTTGGCTGGTTTTACACACAGCTTGGGCAGGGCGACAAAACCGCGTATTGGATTAGAAACAGTTTTGAAGAGAGGGATAGACCCCCGCACCTTCTTCGCGGAATGGAATTAATGGTAAAGGTTAAATATCTCATCAGTATACGAAACTACCATACGGCGCTTGCCCTTTTAAAGGGCTCGGAAGACAAATACGGCGCAGACGATGCCCTGCTGGGAAAGCTGGAGAAAAAAACCATAGAAGCTGTCTGCATATACCGTGTAGACGACATCTCCGGCGCGTTCCAGGCGCTGGAAGAAGCATGGAAATACGCCGAACCGGAAAGCCTTGTTATGCCTTTCATTGAGCTGGGGAAAGACATGCGCGCCCTTATAGAAGCGGCGCGGAAGAAAAATTTTTCGGGAATGCCCATGGAGGTTTTAAACAATATCCATATAAAGGCTTCGCTTTATGCAAAAAAGATTTTTTCCATATCAGAAAAAAGCCTGGCAAAAAGCAGTAAAGCCCCCCGTTCCCTGCCGGGATGCGGCCTTTCGCACCGGGAAATGGACGTGCTAAAAAATCTTTCAGAGGGCCTGACAAGGGAAGAGATTGCAAAATCTTCTTCTATCTCTGTCAATACCGTTAAAAGCGTGCTGCGCAGTGTTTACAATAAATTGGGCGCCCTAAACCGCGCCGATGCCATACGTATCGCTACCGAAAAGGGCCTTTTTAAAGAATAACGGGCCCGGTTTTCCAAAAAACCTGTAAAAGCCTTGTAAAATCCCTGTAAAAAAATCAATGTTTTTAAGGCAGCCAGCCACAAGGATGTATTGCGTTCAAAATGCCGCCCTATACTTTAAAAGCGGAGTGTAATATGAAAACAAAAAGACTGAACAAGCGCCTTTACATGCCCAGCATTCTGGTAATAAGCAATAACAGCGCCGAAACTAAAAACATCAGCGCGGTTCTTAAAGACCGGTATACCATTCTGTCCGCAAAAACAGAAGCAAAGGGGCTCCAAATTTGCAGCGAAGAAAACCCGGATTTGATTATTATGGATATTGAAGTTCCGGGCATAAAGGGATTTAAAATCCTGGGCCGCCTTAGGACAAACCCCAGGCTGTATAATATCCCCGTTATATTCCTTTCTTCCAATTATGACACAGCCGAAGAACTGGCAGCTTTTGAAACCGGCAATATTGATTTTGTTCTAAAACCCATAAAGAGTAGCGTATTGCTGCGCTGCATAGGCCTGCACCTAAAACTGTCCAGTTACGAAAAGGTGGGCGAATGCATGGCGAATGAATTTGAAAACAATATCGCCCTGTCATTTGCGGAATATGTAGACTACCGGAAAAAAAATATCAAAACAAACCCGCAGCGCATATCAAGCCTAATTAAAATTATCGGAAGGGAACTTTTGTCAAAGGGCTGCTTCCTTAACGAACTTGATGAGGAAACCATAATTATGATAAGCCGGGCCGCGCTGCTTCACGACATCGGCGAAATTGATATTTACGACACACTACTCTTAAAACCGGACCAGCTTAACCCGGAAGAATTTCAGCAGATAAAAAAACATCCGATTTACGGGGCTGAGATTCTGCGGGAAATGCGCCGCATGACCCAGGGGCACCGTTTCCTGATTTATGCCGAAGAAATTGCCGAATGTCACCACGAAAAATACGATGGTTCCGGGTATCCACGGGGCCTTTTTGGGGATAATATCCCCCTTTGCGCCAGAATTACCGCCCTGGCGGATATGTACGACGCGTTGACATCGGAACGGACTTATCGCAAAGCCCTGTCCCATGAAGAAGCGTTTAATATAATAACCGCCGGTAAAGGGACTTACTTTGACCCAAGAATTGTAGACGCCTTTGAGGCCGCCCACTGGGACATGAAAAGCCCGTACAGCGATTTTAGCTGTTTTTCAAACCTGAAAACCACCGTTCCCCGGGACATTCCGGAAAGCGAAGCTATTGAACTGTTTGCGGAAACCCCGTAGCGCATGTTTTAACCGGTCTTTTCCTCTTTATTTAAGCCCCCAAGGGCTATTACAACCCATTTTTTTGCTATAAAATACATCAATACGTTTATCGGAGGTTTTGTATGTCTCAAATTGAAAACTGGGGGCCCCAGGTCAGACCGCCCTTGGGAAAGTGGATACCCTTAAGTATCCAGCATGTATTTGCCATGTTCGGGGCTACCATACTTGTGCCCATCCTGACGGGGCTTAGCCCCTCAGCGGCCCTGTTTACCGCGGGGACGGGCACCCTTATTTACATTTTGTGTACCGGCGCAAAGGTACCCGCCTTTTTGGGCTCGTCTTTCGCGTTCATTCCCCCGCTCATTTCCGTAACCGCCGTTTATGGCCTTTCCGCCGCCATGGGCGGCGCAATCGCGGCAGGCATCTTCTACTGCATTGTAGGCCTTATCATCAAATTTGCCGGGACCGGCTGGCTGGATAAAGCCCTGCCGCCGGTGGTAATTGGCTCTGTTATTGTAGTGATAGGCCTTAACCTTGCCCCCACCGCCATGTCCATGGCCATGAACGACGGCGACGGGAACTACAGCCTGGTTTACCTTTCCATCGCCACGGTTACCCTGGGAGTTACTATTGCGGCAAATATCCTTCTTAAAGGCTTTTTTTCTACCATACCTATCCTTATCGGCCTGGTGGCAGGGTATCTTTTTACGCTGATTATGGGATCCGTTTTCCCCGCGTACGCGCTTATTAATTTTCAGGTTGTCAGCGACGCGCCCTGGTTTGGCCTCCCCAGCTTTCAGGTTCCCAGCTTTAATTTTGTGGCAGTACTTACTTTTATAATTGTTTCCCTCGCGACCATTTGCGAGCATCTTGGCGACACCCTGGTTACCAGCAAAGTTGTAGGCCAGGATTTTTACAAAACCCCCGGCCTCCACCGCACCCTCGCCGGCGACGGCCTTGCCACTGCCTGGGCGGCTCTTTGGGGCGGACCGCCCAATACCACCTACGGCGAAAATATCGGCGTTATGGCTATTACCCGGGTTTACTCGGTGTGGGTGATTGGCGGCGCGGCGGTTGTAGCGGTTATTCTTTCGTTCTTCCGCAAATTCGGCGCGCTTATTCAAACCATTCCCGGCCCGGTGCTTGGGGGCATTTCAATGCTGCTCTTTGGAATCATCGCGTCTTCGGGCCTCCGTACCATTGTGGAAAGCGGCGTTGATTACAAAGACAAACGCAATCTGACCATATCATCGGTTATTTTTGTTATTGGCATTGGCGGCGGTAAACTGCTTTTTAATATTACCGGCGATCTGCAATTCCAGCTTGCGGGGGTGGCCTTTGCCACCGTAGTAGGCATTATTCTTAACCTTGTTTTCCCCCGGGGCGATAAAAAACCGGAACCCAAAGCCGGCTAAGAAACGCAAAACAGCCGCCCGCCCGGTTGGCAAGTATCCGCGGCGCGTTTTTAAGTATTTGCGGTGCGTTGGTAAGTATCCGCCCCGCGTTGGTAAGTATCCGCCCCGCGTTGGTAAGTATTTGCGGCGGGTTGGGAAGTATCCGCGGCGGGTTTTTAAGTATTTGGGGCGCGTTTTTAAGTATCTGGGGCGCGTTGGTAAGTATTTGGGGCGCGTTGGTAAGTATCCGCCCCGCGTTTTTAAGTATTTGCGGTGCGTTGGTAAGTATCCGCCCCGCGTTGGGAAGTATCCGCGGCGCGTTGGTAAGTATTTGCCGCGGGTTGGTAAGTATTTGGGGCGGGTTGGTAAGTATCCGCGGTGCGTTTTTAAGTATTTGCGGTGCGTTTTTAAGTATCTGAGGCGGGTTTTTAAGTATTTGCCCCGCGTTGGTAAGTATCTGGGGCGGGTTGGTAAGTATTTG
>JAIRLQ010000563.1 GCA_031259345.1 Treponema sp. | reverse complement strand
ATTGTCTTTCCCTCGGACAAACTTTTTGCTTCCGAGCAGAACCCGGTAAGCGCAAGCGTAATTATCACACCAAAACCGGGAAGTGATATTTCACAGAACCGCAAAAAAGTTGAGGGGATTCAAAAACTTCTTAAATATGCCATTGAGGGCCTTAACGACGACAATATAGTCATAAGCGATTTAAGCGGTCTTGTATTAAATGATTTTGCCGGCCTTGCCGAATCGGACAGGCTTGGAAATATAGAGCGGCAGACCAAAATGGTACGCCAGCTCGAAAGCCAATACCGCGAAAAAATTCTTACTTCCCTCCAAAACACTTATACCCCCGACAGGGTGCGGGATCTCGATATCAAGATTACCATGGATATGTCCCAGAAGGCGGTTGCCACCGAAGAATTTTTTCCCGTCATTCTAAAGGCCCGTACTCCGGGCCTTCCCTACGACGATTCGGAACGTACAAATTCCATAACACGGTCAAAAGCCACATCCAAAACATCCTGGGAAGGTACGGGCTTTAACCCCGAAGGCCCCGCGGGAGTAGAAGACCAAACCCCGCCTGCCTACAAGGATATGCAAAATTTATACGGCAAGACCCAGCAGGAAACCGAACAGATTAACGAAGAAATCAACAGCCGTAAAATCCAGGAAGAAAAAAGCCCCAGCATAGACAGGGTAACAATTTCGGTAAACATTGACGGTGAATGGAAAATCAAACGCGATGAAAAAAAGAATCCCATTATTACCCCCGATGGATTAAGGGAACGTGAATATACTCCCCTGGAACCGGAAGTAATCAGGGCTACCAAATCTTTAATTCAGGACGCTATAGGATTCAGCGCCGCCAGGGGCGATTCGGTAACTGTAGAAAATATAAAATTTGACAGGACAAAGCAATTCGCCGAAGAAGACGCGGCTTACTTCAGGCAAAAGCAGCTCCAGACAACAATTCTGGTTTTCCTTTCGGGGCTTGCAATACTCCTGATTGCTTTTGTATTATTCAGGACTATATCAAAAGAAATTGAAAGAAGGCGCCGGCTGGAAGCCGAAGAAAAGGCCCGCAGGGAAGAGCGGCTTCGCCAGGAAGCGCTGATGCATGCGGAAGAAGAAGGCATGGATGTTTCAATTTCGGTAGAAGAGCGGACCCGCATGGAGCTTCTGGAAAGTGTTGCCAATATGGCCAAAGAACATCCCGAAGATGTGGCCCAGCTTATCCGAACCTGGCTTTTGGAGGAATAAAAAATGGCTAAAATTTCTGCGGCTCAAAGCGTCGCCGCCGCCAGCTCATCGGGCAAAAAAAAGGGAAACAAGGAATTTACCGGCAGGCAAAAAGCGGCTATTTTTCTTGTAACAATAGGATCAGAGATTTCCGCGGAGATCTTCAAATACCTGCGTGAAGACGAGATCGAAACCCTCACTTTCGAAATCGCGCGGCTTGAAACAATAGAGCCGGAACAGAAAGACGCGGTGCTTCAGGAGTTCCAGGAACTCATGATGGCGAACCAGTTTATCAGCGTTGGCGGCATAGATTATGCCCGTGAACTTCTGGAAAAATCACTGGGGAGCCAGAAGGCAATCGACATTATAAACCGCCTTACGTCCAGCCTTCAGGTTAGGCCGTTCGACTTTATAAGACGCACCGATCCGGCGCACCTTTTGAACTTTATTCAGCAGGAGCACCCCCAGACCATTGCGTTGATTCTGGCATACCTGGAACCCAACAAGGCTTCCATTATTTTGCAGAACCTGCCTCACGAGGTACAGAGCGATGTAGCGCGGCGTATTGCGACAATGGACCGTACAAGCCCCGAAGTTTTGCGCGAAGTTGAACGGGTACTTGAAAAGAAACTTTCTACATTGTCAAGCGAAGATTACACCACCGCGGGCGGCGTTGAAAGCATAGTTGAAATACTGAACCTTGTTGACAGGGCTTCGGAAAAACAGATTATCGAAGCTTTGGAAGATGAAGATCCCGAACTGGCGGAAGAGATTAAAAAACGCATGTTCGTATTTGAAGATATCGTTATGCTCGACGACCGTTCAATTCAGCGGGTTATGCGGGAAGTGGACTCCCAGGAATTGGCAAAAGCCCTCAAGAGCGTGGATACGGAAGTGCAGGACAAGATCTTTAGGAATATGTCCAAACGCGCCGCGGGTATGCTCAAGGAAGACATGGAATACATGGGCCCGGTACGGCTAAAAGACGTAGAAGAAGCCCAGCAAAAAATTGTTTCCATTATCCGGCATCTGGAAGACACAGGCGATATAGTTATTGCCCGGGCCGGGGAAGACGAACTTGTAGTCTGAGGTAACACATGGCGAAAGCGGTTTACAGGCCCGGGGAGCTTGAGCTCCTTAACGAAAAAGTCATCCTCGAGCCTCCCACAGCGTTTCCGGAGCTGTCTCATTTAACTCCGGTGGATGATGGGCTGGAAGAAATCCCCGATGAAATTGAAGAATACTCCGGGCCTACTGCCGACGAGCTGCGCCGCGAGGCGGAATCATTTAAGGCCGAGTGGGATGGGCAAAAAGAGGCCATGATTAGGTCTGCCAGGGCCGAGGCCGACGGTATTATTAAAGAAGCGGAAGAAGCTGCCTTTAAGGAAGTAAAGCGTAAAACCGACGAGGCCCTGTCTTTAAAAAGAGAAGCCCAGGACGAAGCTGACCGCATTATCGCCGAAGCAAAAGAAAAGGCAGCCCGGATCGAGGCGGATGCAAGACAGGCCTTTGAAGAGGAAAGGAAAAAAGCGGAAGAAAACGGCTGGATTGAGGGCAGAGAGGCGGGTTTTGCCGAAGGCAAAACCGAGGTCGAGCGTCTAATCGAAAGGACTCATACGATTCTTGAACGCGCCCAGGACAAGCGGGTGGAAATCCTTGCGGAATGCGAACAGGAAATTATCGATCTTGTTTTGTTAATTGCCAGAAAGGTAATAAAGGTTATTTCGGAAAATCAGAGAAATGTTATTATTTCCAATGTGGTTCAGGCTTTGCGTAAAGTAAAAGGCCGGGGAAATATTATCATACGGGTTAATATGGCAGATCTTACGCTGAGTACAGACCACATAAAAGATTTTATTAAAATGGTGGAAGGCGCAAAATCCATTCAGGTTATAGAAGACTCTACGGTTGATGGGGGCGGCTGCATTATCGAAACAGACTTTGGCGAAATTGACGCCCGTATATCAAGCCAGTTGGCGGAACTGGAAAATAAAATTCTCGAAATGTCTCCAATAAAATCCAGGGCAAAAACCGCTTCCATTCAGGAAGGAGCCTAGTGTGACTCTGTCCGCCGAAACCGATGTAATAAAAAAATACCTTGAAACCGCGGAAACAGTAGACCCCATTAAGTGCATCGGCAGGGTTAGAAAAGTAAAGGGGAGGCTCATCGAGAGCCACGGGCCCCAGGCAATTATTGGCGAAATTTGCAGAATTGAAACGCCCCGGAGCGCGGATACCATACATGCCGAAGTGGTAGGCCTTTTTGATGATACGGTGCAGCTTATGGCTTATGGCGAAAATGACGGCCTTGAAATCGGCGCCAGGGTTATAGCCACAGGCGGCCTTCTTGAAATTCCTGTTTCCATGAAATTGCTTGGGCGCATTCTTGACCCTTTGGGTAAGCCGCTGGACGGCAAAGGGGAGATAGAGTCCCCAATACGCTACCCTGCCATCGCCTGTCCCCCGCCTCCCGTGCATAGGCCGCGGATAAAAGAACGCATCGTTACAGGGCTGCGCTCCATCGACGGCCTTCTCTCTTGCGGGCGGGGGCAGCGCCTTGGAATCTTTGCCGGAAGCGGCGTCGGTAAATCGACCCTCCTGGGAATGATTGCCCGGAATACCAGCGCCGATGTAAATGTAATTGCTTTTATTGGCGAACGGGGCAGGGAGCTGAACGACTTTATCGAAAATGATTTGGGTAGCGAAGGCCTTGCCCGCAGCGTTATTGTTGTGTCGCCGTCCAGCTCTTCGCCTCTGGCAAGGCTGCGGGGCGCGTATAGCGCGACAGCCATTGCGGAGTTTTTTAGGGACCAGGGAAATGATGTAATGCTCCTCTTCGATTCTGTTACCCGTTTTGCCAGAGCCCAGCGGGAAATCGGCCTTGCGTCCGGCGAACCCCCCGCCACAAGGGGCTATCCCCCTTCTATGTTTGATTCCATGCCCAGGCTCCTGGAGCGCTGCGGAACTTCAGAAAAGGGAACTATCACGGGTTTTTATACAATTCTTGTGGACGGCGACGATTTGGATGAACCGGTTTCCGACACGGTTAGGGGAATTCTTGACGGCCATATTGTGCTTTCACGGCGCCTGGCGGAATCTTATCATTACCCTGCGATTAATGTATTGGGAAGCATTTCCCGGCTTGCCAACACGGTATCCGGTCCAATTACACAAAAAGCCGTAGGAATTGTCCGCCGGCTTATGGCCGATTACGCGGAAGCCGAAGATTTTATAAATGCCGGGGCTTATAAACAGGGTACAAACCCCCGCATAGACGAAGCCATTGCCAAACGCGAAGAAATAGAGCAGTTTCTTATTCAGGGGGTGGAAGAAAAGTCTTCAATAGGCGATACCCTTGCTTTACTTGGAAAAATTGCAAATCTGGAAATTCCCGGGGATGAAATGTGAAACGTTTTGTCTTTGGCCTTGAAAAAATTTTAAAGCTTCGTAATTACGCTGAACAGGAAGCCCGCCTGGAACTGGGCAGAGCCGTTGGCGCCCTTTCGGAAATAGAGACAAACCTTAAATACCTTGCAGAGGCCCGTTTTATTGCCGCGGAAGAGCAGGTTGCCGAAGGAACCAATGCGGACAATATCAGGCATTATATGTATTACATTGCCTGGCTGGACAATGAAAAAGAACGGCTTTTGAAAGAAGCCGCCCTTGCGGAACAGAAAGTTGAGGAAGCAAGAAATGTTTATCTTGAAGCCGCCAGAGAAAAAAAGGCAATGGAAAAACTAAAAGAAAAAAGCGAAAAAGAGCATAAAAAAAATACCCTCAGGGAAGAACAAAAAACAATGGACGATATTCCCAACTCTAATATTTAAATTCGCTGTCCCCGATAAATTCACGCAAAATACTATGCCCCGGCACATACTGGGGCGGAATGGGCGCAAAGTTTTTTAGAAAAGACAAAAGGCGTGCGGCTTCGGCGTATTCGGTCATCCAGGGCTTAACCGAACGAAGCAGCGGTTCCGCGTAAAACTTGAGCACCGAAAGCTCGTAATCAAGGGCGGAATTAAACGCCGCGTCGGCGGAATTCTGGAACGGGAAAATATGTTTCCGCTCGCCCCGGTGAACCGAAGGCCACATTTGCAAAGTCCTGTTCGCAGAAGCGCCCCGGAACTGGTTGTCCCGCACCATACGCCTTAAAAGGCGGTTGTCGCTTGTGGGTACGCGGTTATGGTCATCAAGGTTTAGCTGCGTTAAAGCCGAAACATAGAGGCAGAATTTTGTTTCCCTTGGAATCTGGGGGGTAAGGGCATCGTTCAAACCGTGAATGCCCTCTATAATCAAAATTGTCCTCCTGTCCATTGTTATTGATTTTCCCCCGCTTTCTTTGCGGCAGCCTGCTTTAAAATCAAACACAGGCAGGGTAATTTCTTTACCGTTCATGGCATCCAGAAGCTGTTGGTTAAGATAGGGAACGTCCAAAGCTTCAAGACATTCAAAGTCCGGTTTGCCTTCTTCATCCAGCGGGGTATTTTCCGTCCCCCGGTAATAATCGTCCAAAGAAATCGCAATGGGTTTAAGGCCCATTACCTTAAGGGCGATGCTCAGCCTTTTGGCAGTGGTAGTTTTCCCCGAACTGGACGGTCCGGCAATTAAAACGGCTTTTATCTTGTCTTTCTGACTATAAATCCTGTCGGCAATTTCATCCAGTTTTTTTTGCTGAAAAGCTTCGGCAATACGGATATAGTCTTTAATGCCGCTGTGGACGGAGATCATTTGGTTAAGGCGGCCTACGGCCTGAACTCCGATTATACGTCCCCATTTTTTATATTCCCGGTAAACCTCAAAAATTTTGGGGCTGTCTTCAAAAGGTTCAATATAGCTGCCTTGGCCGGTAGCCGGAAAGCGTAAAAGAAATCCCTCTTTGTAGGGCATAAGCTCAAAGGAATCAAGCAGTCCGGTTTTGGGGACTAACGGGGCGATAAAAAGATCGGTAAACTCTTTACATTCATTTACCAGAACTTTTGATTCGCTTCGGCATTCCAGAAGCAGCACGGTATCATTTTGATGATTTTGGGTAAAATGTTCCTGAGCTTCGGCGTATCCCATAAAGCGGTAAGAAATGGGAATATCCTCCCTGACAAGCGCCTTCATTTCGTTTTCAAGACTTTTTACAGCTTCGCAAGATAAAGCTTTGCCTTCACTAAAAGTATAATAATAACCGTGGCCCAGGGAATGGCCTATATAAAGGCTTTTGTCGGGAAAGAGCTTTCGCGCCGCCTGAGCCAAAAGAAAAGCAAGGGATCTTCTGTAAATGGCGGCCCCGTCTGCGGAATTAAGAAGTACAGGTTCAATGACAGCGTTTACATCCAAAGGGTAAGAGAGGGGTATTACCTTGTTGTTTGCCTTAACCGCCACGAGAGGAGAAGCCAGGCTGCCAAAATGGAAAACCAGATCCTTCGCGGGCGTTCCGGGGGGCAACTGATGGTTTTTTCCGTATTAACGGTTTTTAGTTTTATCTCTATGTCTTTCATAAAAAGAGTATACAGCCAAAGTTAAACTCCTTCAAAGGCCTTGTCCAGCACTTCCTTTGAGGGCGGTTTTGTAAAGGCCGATACAAGGGGCACTACGATAAAGGGCGCAACGATCGAAATGGACGCCGCCAAAGGAGACTGGCGGGAACCAAGTACAAAGAAGAGTGTAATCATGGTAACAATTCCCATCAAAAGGCCGGCATAAGCGCCCGCTTTGGTAACCTTTTTTGAATAAAGCCCCAGTATGTAAGGCGCGGCAAAAGAACCGGACACAACGCCCCAGGAAAGGGACATAAGGTACACAATGATGCTTATCTGGAACCGGGAAATAAAATAAGAAATGACAATAAAGACGGCGGAAAGAAAACGCATCATCGCCACAGAACGGTCTGTCCCGGTTTTGGTATCGACCCGGGAAGGATAAAGGTCTATGGCTATTGAAGAAGATGATACCAATACCAGAGACGACAGTGTGGACATGGAAGCCGAGAGTACAAGGAGCAGGATAAGGGCCATAAGCGTCTCGGGCAGATGTTCGGTGAGCAGAGTGGGTACAATGAGGTCGTAGAGTATGCCTCCCGCTTCGTTCTGCGGCACTGTGGCAAGATCAAAAAACAAATGGGAAAAGGCGCCGGTGGAATAGGCGGAGAAGCCTATCATCAGGGCAAAGATGGTAGTAACAATGGCTGCTTTGGGAATAACTTTTTCGTTTTTGATGGCATAGAATTTTTGAGTCATCTGGGGGAGGCCCCAGGTGCCAAAACTGGTCATGAACACCAGAGAGACAACCGTCAGCGCCGAGGGCCGCGCGGCAGCGGGGATGTGGGCTTCAAAAGCTTCGGAAACTTTGCCTACCATGGCAAAATAACCGCCGCCTTCACTGGAAAGCACCAGAACCATGACGGCTGCGCCGGCAAACATGATGATCCCCTGAATAAAGTCTGTTATGGCGATAGCGAAGTAGCCGCCCAGAATAAGATAGATGCCGGTAAAGGCAATCATTATAAGAAGGGCAATATCGTAAGGTATGCCAAAGACTTTTTCAAAGAGATGCCCCAGGCCTTTGAATACCGATGCCGAGTAGGGGAGGAGGAAGAAAAAAATTACCGAAGCCGCCAGGGGCTTTAGGTGTTTGGCGCCGTAACGTTCCTGAAGGAACTCGGGCATGGTCATGGTGTCCATGTTTTGGGTCATGCGCCTTGTCCGCCGGGCCAGGACGAGCCACGCCGCTCCTGCGCCGATTACGGCGTTCCCCAGGGCAATCCACAGGGCGGAGAGCCCGAATTGCCATCCCTGTGTTCCCGCGAACCCAATAAAGATAACCGCCGAAAAATAGGATGTACCGTAAGCTACCGCCGAAACCCAGGGCCCCAAAGTCCTGCCGCCAAGAAAGAAATCACCCAGGGTTTTGGTTTTCCGCATGCCCCAGATACCGATAATTGTCATCACGACAAGAAATGCTGCCAGAAAAAATATGCCAATATTCATAATAAAAGAAAATTTAACCAAACTACAGGATCTATGCAATACCCCGAAAAAAAACAGGCCTGGAATGTTGCGGACCTTTTTTTTCTTATTTACACGTATCCGGTAAATGCCGTACAATTAAACCCAATGAATGACAAAGAGGAGGGTTCACATGAGGTATGTTTTTGACGCCTCTTTTCTGACACATTATGCTCCCATTGATGCCCAGCACGGGAAGCTTTTTGACATGGTGAATGAACTTGGCGATTCGATTTCCGGGAAAACAAGCGGGGAAGATCTTAAAAAAGAACTGGATTTTCTTTCTGACTATACGATTAAGCATTTTTTCGATGAAGAAAAGCTAACAAAAAAATACAACTATTCGAAGTTTGCGGCGCACCAAAAGAACCATGAGGCCTTTAAGGCTGAAGTAAAGCGCCTCTGCCACCAGCTTATCTTGGAGGGCATGTCTCAAGAACTTCTCGTGGAAGTGCAAAAGAAGGTGGGCAACTGGCTGGTTGATCATATTAAAGGTGAGGATCTTGATTGGGCCAGGGAACTTAAACGTACCCACCCCGATCTCTTTGCGGAAAAGAGTTCTTCTTCGGCTCCGGTTTCCGGTACCTTTACCGCCTCCGCCCGGGACGTCACCGCTGGGGGAAAGCCCGGTTCGTCAAAATCCGCCGTAACAGGGCCATCCCGTGATGACTCCAGGGCCGTAACCGTAAAAGAAGACAAAGGGCCCATCGTACCCCCGCCGGTAACTCCCCCCGGCCCGCCTCGTCCGCCCGCTCCCTCCCGTCCGTCCGGCCCCAAAGAAGCTGCTCCGGCGGAAGAAGTAAAACAGGGCGGTATTCTTCTTGTAAAAGTCACCGCCACGGCTTCCTTCTTTGTACTGGCCGCGGTTCTTGTAAGCCTCTTTCTTGCGGCAAAGGCTTTTGCTTTTCCTCTATTATTATTGGCGGCAGCCGCTTTGGTACTTGCCTCCGCGGCAGGGCAGTTTTTTATTTTTAAATTCCTTTTTGGCTCTCCTGTGGCCAAGATGTCGTCCCTGCTCGCGAAAGCGGAAAAAGGGGATCTTTCCCGGGAGCTTAAAATCACGGGTCATGATGACATGGGGAAACTGGCTTCGTTATTTAACGGGGTATTAAAGAACTTTAAAGACCTTGTCATAACCATTCAGGATCAGGGCGAAAACCTTGAGGATATGGGCGCCGAACTAACGGCTCATTCCAAAGAAAGCGTCGGCGCCATCAACGAAATCCAGAAGGCTATTCAAAATATCAAAGAAAGAACCATAAGGCAGTCGGCCAGCGTTAAAGAAACAAATTTCACCATGGGAAAGATCACCGGCAATATCAACCGGCTTAACGGCGAAGTTGAGGAGCAGAGCGAAAGTGTTTCCCAGTCTTCGGCGGCGGTAGAAGAAATGCTGGCCAATATAGAATCGGTAACAAAAATATGCCAGAACAATACCGTTAATGTGGAACGCCTTGCGGAAGCTTCGGAAGTGGGCAAGTTAGGCCTTGAAGAAGTGGTACAGGACATCCAGGGCATCGCAAAGCAATCCGAAGGGCTTCTTGAAATTAACGAGGTAATGGAAAATATTGCAAGCCAAACCAACCTTCTTTCGATGAATGCCGCCATTGAGGCGGCTCACGCGGGGGAAGCGGGCAAGGGCTTTGCGGTAGTGGCCGACGAAATCCGCAAGCTGGCCGAAAATTCCAGCGAGCAGTCCAAAACCATCAGCGATGTTTTAAAGAAAATAAAAAATGAAATTACCAAAATGCAGAACGCCACCGATGCGGTCCTGGGAAAGTTTGAAGCTATGGATTCAGGTGTCAAAACCGTGGCGGCCCAGGAAGAACAGATCCGCGGCGCCATGGAAGAACAGAGCGCCGGAAGCCGCCAGATCCTTTTAGCCATTGGCACGCTCAACGAAATTACCCGGAAGGTAAAATCCGGCGCCGCCGAAATGCTTTCGGACAGCGTGGAAATAATAGAGGAAGGCAAAAATCTGGAACAGGCCACCGCCGATATCAACGCCAGGATTGAAGAGATCGCCGGCCGCATCGACGGGGTTAATTCTTCGGTAGGCCGCCTTGACGAACTTAACGGCAAAAACAAAAAAAATCTTTCGGCCCTCTCGGAATCGGTTTCGCGGTTCAGCGTGGCCCGCCAGTATTTTGTCTGGGATTCCTCTATCGCCACGGAAATTCCCTTAATTGACCAGCGCCACAAGCGGCTTTTCGAGGCCATTAACCGCCTGGTGGATGCCTGCGCTCAGGGCATTGGTCAGACGGAACTTAAAAAGAGCCTGGACTTTCTTATGGCCTATACGGTGAAACATTTTGACGAAGAAGAAAAAATCCAGCGGGAATACAACTATCCCGACTACTCCTCCCACCGTAAAATACACGAGGCCTTTAAAGAGACCGTTCGTTCTCTTTCCCGGGACCTTGTCGCCAAAGGCGTCAGTGAAGAACTTATCCAGCGCGTAAAAACCGAAGCCGGCGACTGGCTCCTGAAACACATCACGGTAATGGACTTAAAGCTGAGTAAATTTATTAAGGAAGCCGAAGCCGGCAGGACCTTAGGCGGCTCTTAACCTTTTGCCATAGAACGGTAATACTGCGGCGAGACGCCCATAATCTTTTTAAAAAGCCGTGAAAAATAGTAGGGATCTTCGATGCCGTAGGAACAGGCGATGTCTTTAACGGGAAGGGTGGAAAAATAGATGTCCTGGGCAGCCGCGTGAATCTTGGTCTTTAAGAAAAAGTCTATGGGAGCACAGCCGGTTGAACTTTTGAAAAGGCGGTAAAGATGTGAAGGGCTGAAATGGGCGATGCCTGCAAGCTCAGCAAGGGTAACCTCTTCGTGGATATGGGCCTGCATGTACGACAGCGCCTTCTGAATTTGCTGGGACGTTCCCTTGTTTAAAGCCAGTTGTACAAGGGAACGTTTGACCGCGCAGGGCAGCAGGGTAAGCATGGTGCCAATCTGCTGACAGAGGTAAAGGAATTCTTCTTCATAGTAGGGAAACTGCAAAATACAAAAACACTGATAGAAAAGTTCTTTGAACTTGTCGCCGATAATACTCCCAATATCGACAGGCATATTTTCCATTCATAGTACGTCTTTTCCTCAATAGGTCCCACACACCAAGCTTTTTGTTCCACACACCGGGCTTTTTGTTCCACGCACCAAGCTTTTACGGCACACCAAGCCTTTAGTTCGGCGCACCGGGCTTTTTGTTCCACACACCAAGCCTTTAGCTCGGCACGCCAGGCCTTTAGTTCGGCACGCCGGGCTTTTAGTTCCGCGCACCAAGCCTTTAGTTCGGCACATCAAGCTTTTACGGCGCACCGGGCTTTTAGTTCGGCACGTCGGGCTTTTAGTTCCGCGCACCAAGCTTTTAATTCGGCGCACCGGGCTTTTTGTTCCACACACCAAG
>JAIRLQ010000545.1 GCA_031259345.1 Treponema sp. | reverse complement strand
GATATCGTTGTCGATAAGGCCGGTTTCGATCTTTAACTGTCTGTTGAAACTCCAGAAGTACGCATAGGCCCACCATAAACTCCAATTGTACCCCCAGGTTGCCATCCCCGTATCAATGCGGATCCCTACTCCCGTAGTATCGTCAGGACTGGTATACCAGAGCCAGAACCGCGTCAGTGCCCTTTCATGATCCGTATAGCCTGAGGTAAAACTGATGTAATGCTCCCCCTGGTCGGGAAAAAACACGCCCGCGCCGCTGGCCAATTCTCCGTAGGCCCGCAGGTTCTGGGCGAACCCTGCCGTTCCAAGGGAACCGATAAAAAGAACAATCAGTAGTTTTTTCATTTTTCATTTTCCTCCTGCTTTCCTGTTTTCACGCCTTATTTCCTTTCCCCGGACACCCGCTATTACAAGCCGTTCCCCGCCTGAGAGACCCACCGCCTTTTCCACGGTCATACCTTCGCAGGGATTAAGATAGATGATCTGATCGTTCCTCAGTTCCTTGAAATAAGTCTCAAAATCCCAGGCCGCCCGGTCGTTTATCTGAAAAGCCCTGAGGGCCTTTATTTCCCGGAAACTTTCTATGTGCCGCACGTGATCGCCGCAAAGATGGATCATGCCCCCGTTGGGGTAGACCTCAAGGAGCGCCGTATCCAGAGGCTGGATGAATTCACGGTACGCGGCGTTCGAGAGCAGCGCCGTGGAGCATCCGCAGATCTGTCCAAAACCGAAGGGCTGAGTCCGCTGCCACGAAATCACCGGCTGGAGCGTTTCCTTGGGAAGAACTTCCCGGTACCACCGGTGTACTTTTATGAGAACCTCATTTATTATTTTAAAATCGTGCTCCGCCTTTTCAGGTTCCAGGAGTATTGCCGTGAGGATCTCCTCGCCATAGAGGTTGACGGCGACATTAAGAACCGATGCTATCGTAGGAAGCCCGAACACAGGGATTCTTACGTCTTGCTCCAAAAAAGCAACGGCGGCCCTGCGGGCCAGATCAAACGTTTTGTCATTATCCAGATCCGGTTCAGCGAGATCGCCTACAGGGGTTTTCAGGGGTTCGTTCCACCATTGGCCGTCTTTGAAAAAAACCCGCGCGCCGAATATCCTGTCGATAAAATGAACGCCGAACGCGGGGTGTTCAATACAGGCGGGGACAAAGGTATAATCGTCTTCGGTTTCGCCGGTTCTTTGGGAAAGATTTTCAAGACAAGCCAGGACCCACTCTTCGGGTTTTTCGTAGAGATCAACGCCGCTTGAGCCGAGTATACCGTCCACACAAAAAACAAATTCATCCACATAGGGATCGGGTTTTCCGGAAAATAAATTCTCAAGCCTTTTGAACCAGAGGTTCCGCCTCGCAAGATGAGAATCGTCATTGAGAATCTTTTTTGCTTCCGCGCTCAGTTGCATAACACCTCCCCGAATTAAGGGTATCCTTAATCCAGAATCTTTTTGTCCAGAATAACGAGATCTATCTTTACAGCCTGAGTGGCCGAAAAGGTAAGAAGATTCTTTCCATCCTCAAGAGGCAAAACGACAGCCGCCATAGTATAGGTTCCCTTGCCGGTTGCGTTTCCGCCTATACTTGCCTCGGCGGAAGATATTTTTCCGTTGTTAACCCTCACATAAAACTCGGAACTGGCCGATGAAGTATTTGAGTGCCGCACATATACTGCGTATTTTCCCTTAGCCGGCACATTGACAACCGCTGAGGCGGTAGCACGGGAAGAAGGGAATTCAACGGCTTGTACCGTTGAAAAAGTTGTAATCTCCGCGCCGTTCTTCAATTCCATGTCTTCAGCCTGGACGAGAATCCGGTCAACGGTTTCGCCTGACGGAAGATCCTGGAGCTCCGAGAGAGGAACCGGGTCCCCGAAATTGGGAGTACCGTCCGGCTTCCAGGTAAATTTTTGAATCCTCGCGTTCCTGCCGTATCCTTCGCCGGCTCTCCTGGCCGCATGGTAAATAATCCAGTCCTCCGTATTGTCAGGGCTTTTTGTAAAAACAATGCATCCGGGGCCGTAAACATCATTTCCCGCGTTGGTTTTAAAAACCGGCTGGTTCGATTTTTCCCAGGCATTTTCCGCCAGGGGATCGGTTTTTACCAGCTTTAGCTGGCCAACGCAGTAATCATTCGATCCCGCCCAGTTTGCGGAATAGAAACAGTACCAGGTTCCGCTGGGGTTTTGGTAAACCGGGGCGCCTTCGGTATGCCAGTAAGTCCCTTTTTCCCAGTCCTTCGTTGGCGTGGTCATAACGGTCCTGGTTGTGCTTATAACCTCTGTAGGGTCACTGGCATTAAGCTCTACGAGGTACAGATACTCAGTCTTATAGGCATCACCGGCGTACGCATCATCATTTGGGAGGCCCGTAAAGCAGAGATAGAGCTTGTCATTTATCACAAAGGGAAAATTTGCGATGGCCCATTTGTCTCCGGGGATATTCAGCTTCACGGGGGAACTCCAGTTCCCCATAAGGTCATCGTCCTGGGTTTTCATCACATAGACTCTGTGGGTAAGCTCATCTTCGGGATTCAGCCCGGCGCTCGTGCGGGCCGCGAAATAACAGTACCACTGTCCCTGGTAGAGATAAAAAACAGGGGTCCAAAGATGATAGAGACCATGGTCCGGGCCCCTTAATAGTACCTTTTTATCATTTTCTCCTTCTCCCGCGAGCCCCGAAAGGGTGGAACTCGGCCAGATGCTGAGAATAGTAGGGTTTGTCTGGGTATAGTAGTATTTCCCGTTATGCCGGATAACGAAAGGATCGCCCATATCCCCGCCGGCCTTTACGGGATTGTAAAACTGAGTATTAAACGGGGAACTAGTAGTCTCACCAAGGCTTGGACGATCCAACGGGGGCAGAGGAAGAACCGGGGCGCCCGGTTTTCCGGAAGTTCTCAGTTCCTCCGGGGATGAAGATACGATACTACCGCATGCAAACAGTATTACTCCCGAAAGTATACAGGAAAAAAATACATTCATTAAAAAAAATCTGTTCATAGCGATCCTCCAGGACAAGTTTACGGAAAATTAATTCTTGTTCATTAAGGTTGAACTTAAATCAAGTTAATCTTAAATCCGGGGAAAAAGATCTGTCAATATTTTTTCAGAAAAAACAAATCCAAAAAGAAAATACATATTCCTGTTTTGATGAAAAAAGATTTTTTGTAACTATTCAGCCGCAGTGCGATTTCAGAACTTTTCCTTGTCCCGTAGTGTTTTAACAAAGGGGGCTCCGCCCCCATTCGCTCCCAATCGGCTCATTTCGGGGCTAACGCCCCTTCATTCCGCCGATTTTCGCTATCCCCCGCAGGCGACTGAATAGTTACGATTTTTTT
>JAIRLQ010000509.1 GCA_031259345.1 Treponema sp. | reverse complement strand
ATCTGATTGTTTTCGTAGTTGTAATTTATCAGTTTACCGTTAAAATCGAGAAGGGCAAAATCCCGGTTTTCCGTTACAAGCTGTTCAGTTTCGGCGATGCCGCTGCGGGTATAGCCCTGGACAACCGGGAAAGAGCAGCGTTTGGCGCGGATCTCGGCATTTTCAAAGGTCAAATCGAGGATCTTTCTGAGTACGTTAAAACAATGATAGGTATGATGAAAGGCGGCGTCCACCTGGCTAACATTGCCCAGGATTCCTGAATTGGCAACGGCGATGACCGCGGCGATTTCTGGCTGGGCGTGGAGCTGTTCCGCAACCTGAACTTTTTTGTCCCGGCAGATTTCGTAGATCCGGTCAAGACCCTCCATGGTAAGGGCTGCGGGAGTTTCCATTTGAGCAAAGTTCCGAAGTAGCTGCGTTGATTACAAATATCAGTGAGGACGAAACAGAGCGGCGTCAGTATTTTGTAAAAGTTTTTAACAGCATAGAAAGAATATATTTTTCTTCTTATTCGGTTTTAGAATCCATATTTGTGGCGGTTCAACAGGGAACCAAACCAGTGAATATTTTTTATAAATCCGATTATCCTCCTTCCCGGTCCGATTTTTCCTTTTCCATGCCTCTGAAAGGTTCCCCCATTGTTACTCAGGGGAAAAAATCCTATCAATGGTATAATCTGTATAAAAATGAAATTAATCCCAATGCCTATACAGACAACTATATAGCAAGCCTTTATAAAGTTTTAGGAGATGAGGATTCCGAAAGCCGTTTTTTTATTCTTTTTAATTTCAAGAATAGTTTTTTTCAGCAGATTTTTGGTGAAATCAAGGCGTCTCAGAACGGTTATTTGGCTCTTCTTGGCGATGGATCGGTGATGCATTTTAACTCAGGCAAAGAATATGCCGGTATGCCGGCCCATATACTCGAAATGATCGAAGAGGATACCCGTAGTTCGGGGGGTGTTTCCTATAGAGAACCGGGCGGATCAAGAATGCTGGTAGTATGGGAATCTCTCCAGTTGGGTCATTGGAAACTGGCGGCGATCTTTCCCGAAAGGGATCTCATGCATTCGGTAGATAATATACGTCTTATAACCATCGTATGCTCTTTACTGGCCATGGGTTTTGCTCTTGTCCTGTCCTTTCTCATTATCCGGGTAATTTCAAATCCAATCACAAGATGGGTTGGTAAAGTCAGCAATATGGACGAAACTTCAGATGTTTTGCTGGACGATGCAATTTGCGCTGAAATTGTCGAACTTAACAGGGGAATAAGCTACCTTATGAACAGGGTTCAAAAGCTGTTGAAGGACAAACTTGTTGAGGAAAGCCAAAAGCGAAAGCTGGAGATCCGAATCCTCCAGGAACAAATCAAACCTCATTTTCTTTATAATGCTCTTGATTCAACATTGCAGCTCGGCCGTATTGGGGAATACAAGAAAATGACCGAACTTATTATGTCCCTTAACGGATTTTACCGCTTGAGTCTCAGTAAAGGACAGGATATTATTGAATTAAAGGACGAAATAACTCATGCCGAGTGCTATTTAAATATTCAAATGATACACAACAAGAGAATTTCCTACTCCATGAATATCGCGCCGGAATTACTTGGGATAAAAATAGTCAAATTGATTCTTCAGCCCCTTCTGGAAAATGCGGTTATTCATGCTGTAAAACACGGCGAAGATCTCCATCTGAATATAGGGGCTGAAAAAGCCGCTCACGGTATAAAGAACTGCTTATGGCGGTGAGGGTGGCGGACACCGATTTGGTAAATGAGCAGCTTGGCCGCTTTTATCAACAGGTTATCGATGCTGTTGATGTTCCCATGATCAGAATCAAAATGGACGCCAGTGCTATTGCTTTTGTTTTGATCAATGAAGCCGACTCTTGGCTTAAGCAGGGAAGAACCAAAGCTCATGAAGCATTCAACGAGGCCTACAGCGAAATTCAGGCCCTTGGCACGATTGAAGATATTGTAAAGGTCCTTAAAAATTTCTCATTTACTATTATCAACCTTATTGAGGATACCCGGCTGTTTCATCACCGGACGATTATTCATAAGGCCATGGTTTTTATCGAGACAAATTATCAGAATAAAGAATTATCCCTTGATCAGACAGCCCGTGCCGCCGGAGTGAGTCAGTCGCATTTGAGTTTTTTGTTTAAAAAGAAAATCAATTCATCGTTCAATAAATATTTAACCAGGATACGCATTGAGCATGCGATACAGTTATTAAAGGAAAATGATTTTAAAACTTACGAAGTTGCGGACATGGTAGGATACAACAACGCCCAATATTTCAGCGTTTCATTTAAAAAATATACAGGAGTCTCCCCCCTGCAGTACCGGAATGAGTCGGATGAGATCAAGATCCCTGCCCGGGACGGGTTTACAGGCTGACGGCAGAGGCTGTTCCAAAACTTTGGAGATAACCACGAACCACGCCGGACCTTCTGCCGGGCAGCCAAACCGCCGCGGTGAACGCCTATAGTGTCTGGCGCCGTTTCTCTAATTATCCCAGTTGGTAACGGGATCGCCGGTGCTGATATTGTGAGTTGAGTCCAGAGTGGCGTCGCGTTTTTTCTCATTATTGAAGCCCACCGCATGGCCCTGACCATTCAGGGAAGTGTTTTCATCGCTGTCAGGCGTATGGGTGTTATCGTCATCGCCATAGATGGTCCCGCCCGTTTTGGTGAATGTACTACCGCCGTCAACCCATACCCCGCCGCCGGAGTGCTCTTGAGCGGTATTACCGCTGATGGTTCCGTTCTCCATGGTGTATGTACTATCTGTGCCAACCTTTACCCCGCCGCCATCGGCATCGCCGTCTTGAGCGATATTATCGCTGATGGTTCCGCCCTTCAGGGTGAAGCTTCCACCGGCCTCCACCCCGCCGCCTCCTTTGGCCGTATTGTTGCTTATCGTACCGCCCTCCATGGTGAAGCTTCCGTTTCCACTGAGACCCGCCGCCCTGCCGTCATTCGACAGGAAGACTTGCACCCCGCCGCCGCCCCATTCGGTGGCCGTGTTGCCGCTTATCTCGCCGCCCTTCATGGTAAAGGTTCCCTTGTCGACACCCACCCCGCCGCCGATGCCGGATGTGTTGCCGCTTATCGTACCGCCTTCCATGGTGAACTCTGCGTTTTCCTCGACCTTCACCCCGCCGCCGTGGTTAGTGGTAGTATAATTCCCCGTAATAACGGCGCCCGCCTTCAGCCTCAAAGCGCCTCCGGATCTCACCCGGACAAGGGCGCTGCCATTGGCGAAGCTCTCGATGTTTCCCCGCCCTTTCAGCGTAAGGTTTTCCACATTCAGCGTTACGCCGCTTTCCACGGTAAAAAGCGAGCCGCCGTCGCTTAAACTGACCTCCCGCCCGGCCGTGTCGCCCTTGAGGGTAACGCTTACCCGCTTGCCGTCGTAGGAAAGACTTTGCGCCGGAATAGTTTCACCGGCTTTTACCGTAACGGTATACGCGCCGTCTGCCTCCGCGTTGCCGCTGATCCAGACCAACGCATCGGCAAGGGTTTGAATGTCAGCGGGAATAGGGATGTCGGTGTAGGGCTTGTCGTCTTCGCCGCCGGATTCCTCCTCCACTACCGGGACATCTAAACCGCCGTCCATACTGCAAGCGCCGATAAGGATTCCAAATGCCAGCGCCGCGCCTGACATTGCCGTAAAGAAACGTCTCCTTTTCTTGCCCTCCGATTTGAGATATGAGCTTGTTCCAAAACCCGGTTGGTGAGAAGCTTCGGGTTGATGAAGGGAAAAACTACTTAACAGGTGACAGGGGGGGGGGGGATGATACGGTATAGTTCAGTCCATTGTCAGGGAAATTGTTCATAAAAAGCCTCCGTTATTCGTGTTGAGGGTTTAATACTCCGCTGCTCTGCCTCCCCCGCGAAGCGGGTTCTTGGGTATGTTGATTACCAGGATGGGTTAGTATAGCACGGGCGGGGCAGTAATGCAAGGGGACAATGCGCCCTCTCGACTTTTCTTCCCAAAAATGATACCATAGGCTAATTAAACCCATAAGGATTAGAACGTAAATGGCTGAAACTGGAATATTCGGGGATGCGCCTGCCGGCAAAGTTATCCCCGTCGCGATAGAAGACGAAGTAAAAACCGATTATCTCAACTACGCCATGTCGGTGATTGTGGCCCGGGCCCTGCCGGACGTGCGGGACGGGCTCAAGCCGGTGCACAGGCGGCTCCTCTACTCCATGGGCGAACTGGGCCTCCGGCCCAATGCGGCGACCAAGAAGTGCGCCCGCATTGTCGGCGATACCATGGGTAAATACCACCCCCACGGCGACGCGGCCCTCTACGATGCCCTGGCGCGCATGGCCCAGGACTTTTCCCTCCGCTACCCCCTGGTGCACGGCCAGGGTAATTTCGGCTCCCTGGACGATCCCCCGGCGGCCATGCGGTATACCGAGGCCCGGCTTTCCAGGCTGGGGGACGAAATGCTCCAGGATCTGGGGAAGGAAACCGTCGATTTTATCCCCAACTTTTCCGAGGAGGACATGGAGCCCACGGTGCTGCCCGCGGCGGTGCCCGACCTCCTCATAAACGGTTCCAGCGGCATCGCCGTGGGTATGGCCACCAACATGGCCCCCCACAACCTGGCCGAAGTCTGCGCGGCGGTCTGCGCCTTCATCGACAACCCGGACATCTCCATCGACGAGCTCATGAAGTACATCGAGGGGCCCGACTTTCCCACCGGGGGCATCATCTTTGGCCGCCGGGGCATACGGGAATCCTGCAAGACCGGCAGGGGCAAGATACTCCTCCGGGGCCGTTTTACCGTGGAAACCACCAAAC
>JAIRLQ010000436.1 GCA_031259345.1 Treponema sp. | reverse complement strand
TGATTAACATGCGTGGGAAAATGGGATTTGTTCATTTATCCGATACTGACCGGAATATCCCCGGATTTGGTACTATACCATTTAAGGAAGTTTTTCCTCTGTTTAAGGCTCTTGATTATAACGGGTATTTTTCGATGGAAGTTAAACAGGAACCAGATAGTCAGACTGCCGCCCGGTTGTGCATCAATAATGTAAGAAATTTATAATTATCCATCTCGCAGCATCCCTTTATATGATACCATTTTTAGCTGATTTGCCTTGGGGAAACCACCCTTGCCCGGCTAAAGCCGGTCGCCTATTGTCCGGTACGATGGCATTTATTGTGCGCCCGCCCCGGTCGCATTTACGGCAAAACGACCTGCCGGGCGCTTACATGGGGCAGGTAAATGAGCTTTTGGGGGAGAAATTTTAGCATGGAACCTACGGGACTGACTATTGAGGAACATATCATACATGGAGTGTATTCACTTCTTACAGAACGGGTAAATGAATTATTAGGAGAGTTCTTACTTCTTAGTTCTTACTTCTCATGTCGCGGACTTGCGTCGGGCAGGATTTTTCGCGGTAGTATTCGTCCACGATAAATTCAGCGCTCTCGTACCACATGAGGGAACGGGTATCCTGAATCGCCCGGTAGGTGTTTGATTCAAGAAATTCCGCGTAGACTTCATCGAAATCATGGCTTTCTCTTTGGGCAAGGAGGCTTACGGCATGTACAACTTTAAGTGCTACGACAAATGAAATGTTTTTCCCCTTATAAACATATATATTTGTTAAAGTTTCCATTCATCTCTCCTTATGAAAACCAGGTTATCTAAAGCCTTCCCGCTATGGATTGATATTTGGTCATTGGCCCGCATATACTTTCCGCCCAGTCTGCCGCCTGCTCCCTTATGGTTGTTGTGTAAAAACCTCTGCCAAAATCCCGCCTGTCCTTGGCGAAATCAAGCGAAACCCTGTCGAAGTCAGCGTTTGTTCCGTGGAACACTTTCATTTCCTTCGGGCCTCTATATAATCTTCCGCGAAGTAAACGGTTTCATCTATGTCCTGGGTATGCAGCGTACCGTAACACTGCCGGATTGCCGTAGTTACACCGTATTCCCGAAAAAGTTTCAGCGTTTCCTGTGGTGTGATGTTGTGCCGGCGCGCGTAACCTTCCACAGCGCAGACAATGAGTAGGTTTTCGTCACGCCAGGTGTCGCTGTTTCTCTCTTCGACTGTAATCATGATTCATCTCCGGTTTTACGGATGCCGGCAATGAGGCTTTTTTGTCCTCGTTAAAATTGATTTCTACAAAATTTTTCTTACTCTAGATTAGTATAAATATTGAGAAAATGCAAGGAATATATGCAAAAATGCGGCAAGGTGAGGGCAGCGACAAAATTCACTTAATGTGCTTCTCATCTACTCCGGCGTAAATGCCCTCGCCTGTATACTCGTTATTGGTAGATGCTGCGGAGCAAGGCCCGTAACCAAAAACTATTGACAGGCCCTGATTTAGAAATTTCAATTTTTATCTCACGCCATATAGTGGGACAATTTTTCCAGCACCGCGTTGAAATCAATGGGTTTTCCGATGTGGTCATCCATTCCGGCGGCGCGGCAGTTTTCGATGTCTTCCTTAAAAACATTCGCGGTCATGGCGACGATAGGGACGCGCCCGGCCTTTCCGGCGGAAGCCTCAAATTCCCGGATACGGCGGGTAGCTTCATAACCGTCCATCTCGGGCATCTGCACGTCCATAAAGACGAGGTCATAGCGGCCGGGATGTTCCCGGAATATCTTTACCGCCTCTTTTCCATTGTAGGCGTTGTCAATTTCAAGACCCGTAGGTTCCAGAAGGGCTCCCATAATTTCCGCATTTATTTCCACGTCTTCCACCAGCAGAATACGGCGGCCCGAAAAATCCGCCCCTTGTTCCGCGCCGCCGCCGTCCGCAGCTTCTTCCGCGCCCCTCTCCCCTTCGGGGCTGCCCAGGGGGACGGTGAACATAAAGGCCGTTCCCCGGCCCAGCTTCGACTCAACACGGATCTTCCCGCCCATCATTTCCACGATGCGTTTAGAGATAGCCAGGCCCAGGCCGGTACCGCCGAATTTCCGGGAG
The DNA here is from genome assembly GCA_031259345.1 of Treponema sp. Classification (GTDB taxonomy): domain Bacteria; phylum Spirochaetota; class Spirochaetia; order Treponematales; family Breznakiellaceae; genus JAIRLQ01. Next base: position 1,934 of record JAIRLQ010000436.1, on the reverse strand, counting down.
GTGCCGCTGTCGGCCTGTACAAAAGCGTTAAACAGGCGTTTCTGCTGCTCCCTGCTTATGCCGATACCCGTATCGGTAATTTTTATCTGTACCGTATATACGCCGTCTTCCCGGTCAAGCAAGTCCGCCTCAAGGCGTATGCTGCCCTGTTCGGGCGTAAACTTTACCGCGTTGGAAAGCAGGTTGGTAATAACCTGTATCAGCCGCTGATCGTCGCCGAAAAGTTTCCCCGGGATCCTTTCGTCAAAGCGGGTGGAAAATTGCTGCTTCTTTTCTTCTATCCTGAAACTGTTGATATTTATCGCCTTGTCCATCATTGCCGCAAAGCCGAAATTGCCCGGCGCCAGTTCCAGTTTTCCGGCATCTATCTTTGACATATCAAGAATGTCGTTGATTACCCCCAAAAGGTGGGTGGAAGCGTCTTTGATTTTATTAAAGGCGTAATTTTTTTTCGCTATGTCCCGTGAGCTTTCGCCGATAGAAGTCATGCCGATTACCGCGTTGAGGGGCGTGCGTATCTCGTGGCTCATGTTCGCCAAAAAACGCGCCTTCGCCTCCCCGGCGGCCTTGGCTTCGGCAATGGACATGATGTTGTTATAGATGCCGTTCATGGTCTGGGCGTAAACCAGAAAGGACGACGAAATGGCAGCGGGCATAAAAGTGTATATGTCCGCGCTTTCCCTGCTTATGCCGCCCAGGATAAAGCCTTCGATTTTTTTAAGGTTGTTAAAAAACGGCAGATACACCGCGTGGGCAAGCCCCAGATTTTTGAAAGGCGAATCGGCCCCCGGCGGCGATTCGATAAGGACCTGCTGCGTTTTTAAATCCCCTATCTTGTTTTTTGCTATCCATTCCGGACTAACCGCAAAGGACTTTTGGGAACGGTCAAAATTGCAGGCCCCGGAAAGGATCAGCCTTTTCACGGTCTTGCCGAAAAGCAGCACCCCTCCCATTTCAAGTTGAAAAATATCCACCAGCCCTTCGGCCATTACATCCATCAACTGAGCCTGAGACGGAGCGGAAAAAGCGAGCTGCGTAAAGCGGTGTATCTGGGCAAAAAGCTCCAACTGCTCGTTGAGCCTGTACCGCATACCCCGCATGTTCTCTCTCTGGAGCTCGTTCTGCGCGATACGGCGGTTCAGCTCGCTTATTATTTCCTTAAGATCCCTGACTTCCTTTTCCTGGTTTTCCAATTGTTCACCGGTAGAGAACAAGCAGAGATGTCGTATAGGTATGGAATATGTTTTTCCCTCCCAGGGGGCAATATTCGCCAAAACCGTACATGCCAAGCCAGGGGGGAATATCGCCGGAATCGGACAGGGCGTTGTACAAAAGACCCATAATCTCATCCTTCATCACCCGGTCAAAGAGAGCGCGCCCCCGGAAAAGGCAGTCGGTCTGGAGAACCGCGGCAGGCCGCACTTTCCCGTCCCCGCTTTTCTTTGTGATATCTTCCCGCAGGATTTCCAGGGCTTTTTTCTGCTCCGAAAAGATCAGGTCTTCATCCCGCATCGTGAGGTAATACTGGTCCCCCTCCTTGACCGCCACGTTGGCTTTGATCACGTTCCGTTCCGTGTCGGGAATCCCCAGGCGCAGGATATGGGGGCTTCCGTATTCTTTTGCCAGCGAAGCGTCAAGGGTCCTGGCAAGGCCGCCCGCAACAAGGAAGGCCCGGGCGTTGTCGTCCGGAATAAGGCTGAGTTTTTCCCGGTATGCGTCCCATGCGGGTTTCCCGTCCATTTCGAGGATGACGTTATTGGCCGCTTTGGTAACGGTCATGGGTTCGCCAAAAGCCTTGAAGCCGTGGGTCGCCTTGGCGGAATATTTAAGGCTCTTATCGGCAAAACCCACCGCCCAGGCACCCAGGGGGCTTGCCTTGTCGCCAATGTATTGGGAAGTAACCACGGCCTTGTAGTTATCCGAAGAAGTCCCCC
>JAIRLQ010000434.1 GCA_031259345.1 Treponema sp. | reverse complement strand
GTCTTAATCTCCATCTTTTCACGGATAAACGCGGCTGTTTTCCGGGTTTCGTCCGTGTCTTTCGCCGTCTTAAACGCTTCGGTAAGTTCTGTCATTGGTATAGGGGCAAGCTGAATGTTGAATTGCTCAAGCAGCTCACCCTCGTTACACATCGTTGTAAGAAAGTCGTAGGGGCGCGTTGAGATTTGCAGAATCCTGATACGCCGGAACACCTTTACGACATTGCACACCCGCAGGAACACGTTAAGACCGCGCGTGAATTCCGCGTCCTCAAGGTGGCAGGTGGTCATATAGGTAAAAGGCGCGTGGAAACGGCGCAACACTTTGCCCGTCGCGAAAAGCCCGCACTGGCTGTCCCGCAGGCGTATGCCCGCCTCGTCGGGCCGCTCGTCCCGAGGACCCCAGAGCAGTACCGGCAGATTCATCTTTCGCGCCAGGTCAGCCACCGCGTATTCCGTGCCGAAATTGCAGTGCGGGAAAAACAGCCCGCCAACACCGGCGGCGCTGAATTTTTCGATTATCCGGGGCGTATCATTAACATCGTAGAAAAGCCCTTCGCCGTTGATGTCGTCAATATCGACGATGCTCACCCCCAATTCCTCAAGGCGCTTCTTCGTAAGGTTCCGGTACTTCAGCGCGTCCGGGGCGCTGAATATACTCCGTCTCGTGGGCGCGTAGCCCAGCGTAATTTTATCCATCTTTTCTCCTCCAAGTTTTAACAGGTGTCTGACACCGCCGCTGACGCCTCGGCGTTTATCCGCGTCATCTGCGGTTCACCTTATGCAAGACCCTGTTCTTTGGCGGTGTTTACCACCCGCTCAAGCGGTCTCGTCGTAATTGCCGGTGAAGCCGCCCCGGGTCTTTAGGGCGGCGCAGGCCTGTTTAATGCTAAGGGATGCCTCATTGTCCGCGCGGGCAATGTACACACCCTCCGCCCCAGGCAGATAGTTTGGATACAGCTTCACCCGTATGCGGCGCGGCGCTTCGTCCACGTTGGCAATGATTGCCATGTCGGACTCCTTTTGCATCAAAAATTCTTGAAAGCTATCCTACCATAAAAGAAAGCAATTGTCAACAAAAAATTTTTCTTTTCTTTTTTTTAAAATATATATTGACAAAGATTGGAAAGTATTGCATACTAAATATAAATAATCGAAAGTCATCGAAAAACGATGCGAGGAGAACATTATGAAGCGGACACTGATCACCGCATTGCTGCTCGCCGCTTTTCTGCCGTGCGCTTTTGCGAACGGCGGCGGAGAGCAAGGGACAACAGCTTCCTCTAGCAAGCTGATTGTCATCATCACACCCGGCCACGACAACCCCTTCTTTAAGACGGAAGCGGATTTTGCCGAGGCTAAAGCAAAGGCTCTGGGCTATGCCACGAAGGTTTACGTCCATAATGACGACGCCAATCTTCAGAGCCAGTACATTGACCTGGCCATTTCCGACAAGGCGGCGGCCATCGTCATCGACAACGCGGGCGCTGACGTAACCATCGCCGCGATCCAGAAGGCAAAGAACGCCGGAATCCCCTCATTCCTCATTGACCGGGAGATCAACGCCACCGGCATCGCCGTTTCCCAGATAGTCGCCAATAACTATCAGGGCATCCAGCTTGTCGGCGAATACTTCGTCAAGCTGATGGGGGAAGAAGGCGAGTACGCCGAGCTGGTCGGCAGGGAATCGGACACCAACGCCCATGTCCGTTCAGAGGGCTACCATGACATTATCGATCAGTACCCTGGACTTCAAATGGCGGCCCAGGATACGGCCAATTGGGACCAGACCGAAGCCAAGACAAAAATGGACACTATTCTTCAGGCTCACCCAAACATCAAAGGCGTTATCTGCGGCAACGACACTATGGCTATGGGCGCTATGGCTTCCCTGAAAGCGGCCGGCAAAGGCGGCGTAATTGTCGTCGGGTTTGACGGATCCAATGACGTGCGGGATTCGATCATTGCCGGTGAAATCAAGGCGACCGGACTTCAGCAGGCGGCTCGCATCGCGGAACTTGCCGTTGAACAGGCTGACAAATATCTCAAGACCGGTTCCACCGGGCTTCCGGAAAAGCAGCTTATCGACTGTATTCTTATCACCAAAGACAATGCGTCGCGGTTGAATAATTTTTCGATAAAGTAACAATGAGCGAGAGCGGGGAGCCTGACTCCCTGCCTTAACACAGGAAAATTTTTAGGAGACAAGTATGAACAGGAAAAGTATACCCCCCCCCCCCATCTACACGTATACAGGGTTGGAGGAAATGTAAGCTATTAGCCATAGCCTTACCGGTATGTTTTATGATTTTAGGCTTAACAGGATGTCCAACAAGTACCGGCGATGATGACCGGCCGAATTATTCCGCCCAGCACGGACAATCGCCCCGTACAATTATCACGACCGACCCCGAAGGGGATGACAAAAACTCCATGATACATGCGTTGCTCTATGCCAACGACATGAACATCGTGGGCTTGGTCTATTCGGCCAGCCGGTGGCACACCAGGGGTGATAGCACTCATCCTGCTCTCCGGTGGTCCACGAAAAGCGAGGATTACCGGGAGGAGGGTTTCGGCGAGGTTATGAGGCTGGATAGCGACCGACAATACTGGCACATTGACCGGGCGGTGGAAGCCTACGCCCAAGTCTATGACAACCTTAATGTCCATGATTCGGATTATCCTTCCCCGGATTATCTGCGTTCCATCATAAAAATCGGCAATATTGATGTAGCCGGAGACATCAGCAAGGACAGCGAAGGGGCGCGGTATATCGCGGATATGCTGAACGGCCTGTATGATCAAAATACCGCCGAGACCGAAGGGAAAATTTACATTCAGGTTTGGGGCGGACTCAACACCGCCGCCCGTGCTCTAAAAGATGTCGAAGATGCCCACTCCGGTTCGGCAGACTGGGCCGAAAGAAAGAAAACCATTATTGATAACACGGTTTTTCTGAGCTATGCGGATCAGGAAGGATCTTCAGTAGTGCCCGGCGGTATGGGGCAGCCTTCTAATCTTATATGGGCCGGCAGCTCTTATGATAACTATGTTAAAGACACATGGACATACACCGACGATAATGGAGTCCATGCCATCACGTGGCGCGATTGCCAGGGCATGTGGGGTTATGGCTGTACGGGAGCCATTGTAGCGGAAGACGCCTATCTTATAACCCCTCATTACAATAAAGCCTATATTAAAGATATCGGGCCCTTGGGCGAATTGTATTGGTTCAGGGGGGATTATACATTCATAGCCGGTATTCTCGATCTTTTGCAGGGTGAGAGTGGCGGCTGGGTCTCGCCTGTAACACAGGCGGATATGGACAGAATAAATGGTTATATTAACGAACTGCCCGAGAACGAAATAAGTATACCTTCTGGCTGGGGCGGGGGTGTTAGCCTCCCCTTGGCAATACCAACAAATTTCCAAACCCCCTACAGCTATGCCTCCGAAGGCGATTCCACGGCTTTTGCGACGATGATAGACAACGGCCTCCGCAACTGGGAAGATCCTACATGGGGCGGCTGGGGCGGCCGCCAGACCGAATATCCGTCGCTCCCCGGGTTCTGGACCAACACTACTTCTGCTGAATCTACTTTTCAACCCGCGCCTTCCGCTCCTCCTCCTCCTGTGGGAGGGTGGGGTACTCCTGCTGATCAGAGGTCCATGTCCCGCTGGTTTGGCTGGGCCTGGCGCGATTTCCTGAACCGTATGCAGTGGACCGTAAACTCAAGATATAGCAGGGCTAATCATGAGCCTGTGGTCAATATAAAAGAAGGAATTGATCTCACGGCTCAAGCCGGTCAAATGGTAACGTTGACTATGGACGCCTACGATCCTGACGGTGATAGTCTTACCCTGTCATGGTGGGAATATCCCGAAGCCGACACCTATGGCGGAATCGGCGCCACCGATGCGGTAGGGGCTGGTATTTCCGGCTTTGGCGATTCAATCGTCTTCACCGTTCCTGCGGACGCCCAGCCCGGTGAAACTATCCATGTTATTGCACAGGTAAAAGACAGCGCCCCTGATCCTTTTACCTGTATGCGCTGGCAGCGCGTTGTTATTACAGTTGTGGAGTAAAGCCGTGAAGCAAACATCAAGGCTAAAAACACCGCGTTCTGTATTTTGCTGATCGTTCAGGGAGGATAGAGTCCGCCTTTATCCTCCTGAACTTAATGTTATTATAAGGAGCCTGTTCCAAAACGCGAACTGCGTTTGGGTTAGTTTTGGAACAGCCTATAAGGAGTTTTATTATGTTCCGGTATTTAGGAAAACTGTTGCCGCTTGCAGCTATGATCGCGGCCGTCTCCTGCACCATTGTAAAAAATGACCAGAACGCGGGGGGAGCCTCGTCCCGAAGCGACGCCTTTGGACTTAGCGGCGCTAATTCAAGGTTTGACCCGAAAGAGTACGCCGCCGAAATTTGGGATACCGTGGTGGTCCCGAGGGTCGAAAGCATGAGCGAGGATTATAAAACTTTGATTGCCAGCCTTGAAGCGGACGAAGATGAAACGTCAAAAAAATACGGCTACCGTCTTATTGAAGAAGGAAACCAGTATAATTTCGCGGTAAAAGGAACCGTAAAACTATTGGCGATAGATACAAGCTCCCGCAACGGCACGGTGTCTTTGGATTTCGCCCCGTATGACGATGTGGAAGACTGCCTTATGAGCATTGGCCCGGTTCTAAGGGGATCCGCATTGCGGGATATTCAAAATACCCTGTCCCTTAACGATTTTGGCAACCAAGTCGATTTCGCCAGATTTGCGGCGGAACTTAACAACAAAGTAAAAGAAAATATTTTAGGGGATATTGATTTTAGCCAGGCCGTAGGCAGGGAAGCGGATATTACCGGCGCTTTTACCTACGAAGGCAGGGGCGGCGTTATCGCCATTATGCCGGTGAAATTTAATTTTCGGGAATAGGTATGGACGAAGACATAATTCTTGAGGCAAGGAAAATTACCAAGATCTACCCCGGCACCGTCGCGCTGGATCACGCCGATTTCAGGGCGCGCAAGGGACGGGTCAATGTCCTTATCGGCGAAAACGGCGCGGGAAAATCCACCATGATGAAGATTGCCGCCGGTGTTGAAACAAAAACCTCCGGCGCTATTTTTATTCACGGAAAAGAAGCGGATTACCGGACTCCGGCTGAGGCTATCCGTCACGGCGTAGGCATTATCTACCAGGAGCTTAATCTTTTTCCCAATCTTTCAATAGCGGAAAATATGTTTATGACCCGTGAAATAAAAAAGAACCGTTTTTCTGTGGATCATAAAAAACAAAATGAAAAAGCGGCGGCTTTTCTGGAAAAATTGAAACTTGCCGTTTCCCCCGAAACGCCGATCGGCAGCCTCCGGGTTGGCCAGCAGCAGCTTGTTGAAATCGCCAAGGTCCTTTCGCAAAACGCGGAGATCATCATAATG
>JAIRLQ010000336.1 GCA_031259345.1 Treponema sp. | reverse complement strand
CCCGGACCGTAGATCTCCGTAAGGCCGTAAATGTCGTACAGTTCCACCCCCAGCTCCGCGGCGATACGCCTGCGCATCTTCTCGCCCCAGCGTTCCGAACCGATAAGGCTTTTTCGCAGGTATATCCTGTCCCGTAGCTGACGGCGTTCTATCTCCTCCGCCAGAAGCAGCGCATAGGACGATGTGGCGCAGAGGACCGTGGACTTCAGGTCCTCCATCATTTTAAGCTGTTTGTCGGTGTTTCCCGGCCCCATGGGGATAGTCATGGCCCCCAGCCGTTCCGCCCCCAGTTGGAAACCGATTCCCGCGGTCCACAGACCGTAGCCGGGGGTGATATGGACCCGGTCTTTCGCCGTAACCCCCGCGGTTTCGTAGCAGCGGCTGAACATAAGAGCCCAGTCATCTACGTCTTTTTGGGTGTAGGGGATAATCACCGGCGTACCGGTAGTCCCCGACGAGGAGTGGACCCGTACTACCCGTTCATCGTCTACGGCCAGGAGCCCCAGGGGGTAAGCCTCCCGCAAATTGTCCTTTCCGGTAAAGGGGAGTTTTTCAAAATCTTCCCGGCTTTGTATGTCCCCCGCCTCTATACCCCGAAAATGCCCGGTATAAAAGCCGCTTTTTTTGGCGTGGCTTATGGATTCCCGAATCCTGTCCAGCGTCTTATCGGTCATTTCCATTTGATCTTCCTCCCCGTGCCGCGCTCAAAACCCGGCAGTGTGTTTCTATATAAAGGTACGCTAGCACGGACGGACAGTTTCCGCAAGTACCAGCAAGTCCCAGGTTTCCGCAAGCTAGGTTTCCACAGGCTAGGTTTTTGCAAGTACCAAAATCGTATAAAAATACAATGCGCCATCTTGAAATAACGGCCAAAAAACCGTAATATACTCCAATTAAGAGTTTCCACCGTATATTTTTACAAAAAGTATACGCTTTCGAGACTGGGCTCCGGCAGACTCCCGGTTCAGGTTTCACAGAGTCTGCCCGGCCAAAACTTTCTTACAGGGGAACGCAGCATGGAAAAAAGGCATCTGGACCTTGCCGTAGCCCTGCGCCACGAACTGCATCAGCATCCCGAACTGGCCTATCAGGAACTATGGACCAAAGAGCGCCTGATCAGCTTTCTGCACCACCACAGTTCCCTTGAAGTTGTGGACAGAGGACACTGGTTCTATGCCCAGTACCGCGCCGGCAAAGACCGGCCAAATATAGCCTTTAGGGCGGATTTTGACGCGCTGCCCATCGACGAAACCATCTCCCTTCCCTACGGTTCCCGAATTCCCGGCGTAGCCCACAAATGCGGCCACGACGGACACAGTGCATGTCTGGCGGGCTTTGCCCTGGATGTAAACGACCACGGCGCCGATAAAAACATCTACTTTGTGTTTCAGCATGCAGAAGAAACCGTCCAGGGGGGTTTTGAATGTGCCCTCCTGATGGAAGAGGAACATATTGCCGAGGTTTTTGCCTACCACAATGTTCCGGGCATGCCGGTACACAGTATCGCTGTGGCGGACGATATCGCAAGCTGCGGCTCCACCGGCATGATCATCACACTGACGGGCATCCCCGCCCACGCCAGCCAGCCCGAAGACGGGCGGAACCCCTGTTTTGCCATTGCGGAGATCATCAACAGTATCCCCGCCTTTACGGACCCCGCCGGGTACAGGGGACTGGTACTCTGCACGATTATCAGAATAGACGCGGGGAAAGAGGCTTTTGGCATGTCCGCCAGCGAAGGCCGCCTGCTGCTGACAATCCGCAGCCAATTTGACATCGAACTGGAAGAACTCAGGAAAAGGATCGAGGAAAAAACCAGGGAGAAGGCGGAACACTACGGCCTGAAATACGGATTTGACTTCCGCGACAGCGTCCCCGCGCTGCACAACCACAGGGAAAGCGCCGCCAAGGTACGCGGCGCGGCGCGGAGACTCGGCCTTTCCACGCTGGAAGTGGACGGCCCCGCCAGGGGCTCTGAAGATTTCGCCTGGTACACCAAACGGACCAGGGGGGCCATGTTTTGGGTAGGCGCCGGGGAAGAACGCTCCCCCATCCACAGCCCCGAATTTGATTTTAACGACGAGATCATACCCACCGTGGTGGACCTCTACCGGGCCCTGGCGGATGAGCCCGGCGAAACAGAAGGGGATAAAACCCGGAGCTGATCCAAACCCGGTCGGTTGTGGAACAGCCCCCATGCGGCGTGAATAAGGGCCTGAGCCCTTACAATATTTTAGACCGCCCATACCATAAGCGCGGATCAGCGGTGTAACGCAGATTAACGCTGCCGTTCCGGAACCGCGGGCGGGCGGCCTTAAAGGAGTGTATGACATGGAAGCCTTTTTTGGAGTGGTTGGGGCTATCTCAGGGTTCTTCTGGGGCGTCCTCTTCCTGGTCGTGCTGGTGGGCGGGGGGATATTCCTCACCATCAGACTCGGTTTTTTTCAAGTACGGCACTTGCCCTACATCTGTAAGCAGACATTCGGCAAGATCTTTGACAAGGGCAAAGGGGAAGGCACGGTAAGCCCCTTCCAGGCAGCGGCCACTGCCATGGCGTCCACCATCGGCACATCCAACATCGTTGGTGTTCCGGCGGCCATTGCCTTTGGCGGCCCCGGCGCGCTGTTCTGGATGTGGCTGATCTTCCTGGTCGGCGGGGCCACCAAGTTTTCCGAGGTGGTACTGGGAGTCTACTACCGGGAAAAGAACGCCGACGGCCACTATATCGGCGGCCCCGGTTACTACGAGACCAAGGGCTTCCCCATTAAAAGCGTGGGCAAGGCCATGGCCCGGGTGGGGGCCTGCGTCGCCATGATCTACTACTTCCCCTCCATCGCAACCCAGGCAGTTTCCCTTATCCAAAGCGCCGAGACCGTGGGGATCAACAAGTACATCAGCAGCAGCATATTGGTCGTACTGGTAGGTTCCGTGGTGCTGGGCGGCCTTATCCGGGTAGCCAAAGTCGCCGACAAAATGGTACCTATCATGTGTATACTATACATCATTGGTTCCCTGGTGGTGATATTCGCCAACATCGGCAACGTCCCCTCCAGTCTGATCCTGGTTTTCAAGTCGGCCTTTACCGGGACCGCCGCCACCGGAGGCTTTATCGGCGCAGGGGTCTCCATGGCCATCCGCATGGGCCTGGCCCGTGCCACCTACTCCTGCGAGGCTGGCATGGGTTCCGCCCCCATCGCCCACTCCGCCGCCATCACCGATCACCCGGTCCGCCAGGGTTTCTGGGGCGTCTTCGAAGTCCTGATAGACGGCTCCATCTGCACCATGTCGGGCCTGGTGATACTGACCAGCGGCGTGTGGAAGGAAATAGCCCCCGGCGAATCCCTTTCCATGCCCTCAAGAGCCTTCCAAAATGTGCTGGGCAGCGCGGGCGGCTATATCGTTACTATTTCTGTTTTCCTGTTTGCCCTGTCCAGCATTATCGCAGTTATCTGGTACGGTGAAAAACTGGTAGAATTCTTCTTCAACACAAAGATCTCCAAGTACACCAGGGTAATCTACACCCTGAGCATCATGCTGGGGGCCTTTTTCGGGCTTGAGGCGATCCTCGCCGTGCTTGACCTCACCAACGCCCTGATAATACTGCCCAACATTCTTACCGTCCTGGTCCTCAGCCCCCTGGTTGTAAAACTTACCAGGGAATACTTCTCAAGCGATCAGTACTACCTGAAAGACATTAAAAAATAGACCGGTTGTTTACGGCGAAACCCGTTGGGTTTCGCCACGCTCTATCCCTTGCGCTGCGCCGCATAGCGCCGCCAACAGGGATTCTGTCATACGCAGGATGTGTACGGGTATGACGGACGAATGCAAAATGTCAGGTACAATGGCGCGTAACATTTTTCAGAAAGAGTATTGACAAATAAATAAATTTGGTAAACAATGAACAACTATGAAGAAAATTATTTTGTTTGGTATAATGGTTTTTCATTTTCTCAGCGTATATTCCGTATATCCTGATGATCATATAACGGAAAAAATAAAATCAGGAATTATTTCATTGGTCAATATTTTAATACCCAATATACCGTTAATAGAGTTAAAAAACTATATAAAGTAATGTGGTACGGCGCCACTGTACATAGCAGAATTGTTTGTATTTCGCCACTAAAGCAGTTCGGGGTTCGGTCGGGACGATATGCGAAATAAAAATTGAATTCTTTAAAAGAAAGATTGACAAAATTAAAAAAAGTTTGTATTATACAAAGACAGGGAGACTATGATATGGTATTACAATATATTGGGGTTTTAATACCTTTTGTTGCGCTATCTATTCCTATTGTGGCAATTACTTTGTCATATAGACAAAAAACTCAAAAAAACAGGATAAGGGAACTTGAATTACAAAAAGAAATATTGGGACTAGAGATTAAAAAACAAAACAGTAAAATAAAGTTACTGGAAGAAGAAAACAAAAAATATGACAAAATAATAAATGAGGAAATATCCCAAAAATGGAATTAGTGCAATGAAAAAATATAAGATACACCGACACTGCACATAATGTTCCGGCTGTTGGCGGCGTTTTTGCAGCCCGGACAAGGGCTTTGCGCAGCAAAGACCAGGGCCGACAAACTGTAGCGGAGCAAAGTCTTTTCCGGCAAATATTTCAGGGAATTTTTTTGGCAGCCTCGTTATGTGCAGTTGTGTTTGCGTTATACATTTATATTTAGAGTTTGTCCATAATGTAGACACATTATGGACAAACTTCCTTAAAAAACGCATTTTCGTAGCCGTTAGGCGAGAAAATGCAAAGTCTGTCCGCAAAGTAACCGACTTTGTGGACAG
>JAIRLQ010000328.1 GCA_031259345.1 Treponema sp. | reverse complement strand
GTAGGTTATAATCATCCGCACCGGGGAATATTCGGGGAATTTTTCCCGCCCGTGCCGCAGATTCCCGGCGGCGTATATACCGGAATTACCGAAGAGAGTTTTTCCATGGAATCCCAGGGATATGATTGTGAATACGACATGCCGATGGCGGGCTGGCTGCTCTATCTACTCGCGGAGCTGGTAAATCAGAAAGGCTTGACGTGATGCCTTAAAACGGACATAGTAAGGTAACGGCTTTAAAAGAGACGGATAAACATTGGACTTGTTCAATAACTGAAGTTATTAAACAACTCTATTATACCGGATAACTTTAGAGCCCGCGCCCTATCTTAAGGGCGTGTTTATTCAGGAAGTGCCGAAAACTACTCTACCGGGAATTTTCCAGGCTGCCTTACGGGGTATTAAAATGTCAGAATCTTACACAATTCCAAAATCAGAAAAATTAGATCTTATCCGTCACTCGGTAAGCCACATCATGGCCCAGGCGGTAACGCGGCTTTTTCCGGGAACCAAGGTTGCCATAGGGCCGTCTATCGAAAACGGCTTTTATTACGATTTTCTTTTGCCCAGGCCCATAAACGCCGATGATCTTCCCGCCATCGAAGAGGAAATGAAAAAAATCATTGACTCCAGGCAGGACTTTGTAAGGACCGAACTAAGCCGTAAAGAAGCCCTGAATCTTTTTAACGGGGAAGATTTTAAACAGGAACTTATAAAAGAGCTCCCGGAAAACGAAACCATCACCATGTATGCCAATCACGACGCCGGGGGCAAGCTTGTATGGGCGGACCTTTGCCGGGGGCCCCACGTGGCGAACACCCGGGAAATCAATTCCGCCGCTTTCAAGCTTATGAGCATTGCCGGAGCGTACTGGCGGGGGGACGAAAACCGGCCCATGCTTACCCGCATTTACGGCACAGCCTGGGAAACCCCCAAAGACTTAAAAGCCTACCTTGCCTTTTTGGACGAAGTTGAAAAACGCGACCACCGCCGTGTCGGCAAAGAGATGGAACTTTATTCCACCCACGAAGAAGCCGGGGCGGGCCTTATCTACTGGCACCCGAACGGCGGACGCATGAGGGTAGCTGTGGAAGATTTTTGGCGCAAGGAACACTACCGTAACGGTTACGAAATTCTTTACACCCCGCACATCGGCAAAAAATGGCTTTGGGAAACCTCGGGGCACCTGGGGTTTTACAACGAAAACATGTACAGCCCCATGCAGATCGATAACCAGGACTACATTATAAAGCCCATGAACTGTCCCTTCCACATAATGATTTACAAGAACAAAGGCCGCTCCTACCGCGATCTCCCGCTGCGCTGGGCGGAACTGGGCACGGTATACCGTTACGAGCGGAGCGGCGTGCTTCACGGCCTTTTGCGGGTCCGGGGTTTTACCCAGGACGACGCCCACATCTTCTGTACCCCGGATCAAATGGAAAGCGAAATCCGCGAGGTACTGCGTTTTAGCCTGCACTTATGGAAGGTTTTTGGCTTTAAGGATGTCAAGGCCTACCTTGCCACAAAACCCGCAAAGTCCGTGGGCGAGCAAAGCCGCTGGGACGCCGCCCTTGAAAGCCTGCGCAAGGCCGTAGACGCCGAAGGCCTTGACTGCGAAATTGACGCCGGCGGCGGCGCTTTTTACGGCCCCAAAATCGACCTAAAAATAAAAGACGCCCTGGGCAGGGAATGGCAGATGACTACAATTCAGTTTGACTTTAACGAACCCGAACGTTTTGACATGACCTTTATCGATTCGGACGGCCGGCACAAACGGCCCTACATGATACACCGCGCTTTGCTGGGCAGCCTGGAACGTTTTTTCGGCGTATTAATCGAGCACTTTGGCGGCGCTTTTCCCGTGTGGATTGCCCCGGAACAAATCGCGGTTATTCCGGTGGCGGAAAGTTTTAACGGCTACGCAAAAGAAGTCGCCGCCGTGTTAAAGGCAAAGGATCTGCGTGTAAGCACCGAACTGGATGACGGCAGGCTCAACGCCAAAATCCGCAACTGCCAGACCCGCAGAGTTCCCTATATGCTGATTGTAGGGCAAAAAGAAGCCGACGAAGGCACAGTGTCCATACGCCTGCGGGACGGAAGGCAAATGCCCCCCATGAAGGCCGCCGATTTTGCCGGCCATGTCATCAGGAAAGTTGAAACCCAGGATTTGGAATTGTAGCTTTTCCGCGGCGTTAATGCAAAATTGGCTTAGATTTTTAATTCCCCAAGTTCCAAAAAGCCGTAGGTTTTCATATAGTCCTCTATCCCCCGGATAATTTCGTTCATTGCCGGCGGGCGGGCAAAAGTGGCGGAACCGACCTGAACAGCGGCAGCGCCTGCCAAAAGAAATTCCAGGGCGTCTTTGGCAGTTGCGATGCCGCCCATACCTACAACGGGGATACGAATGTTTCTGCAGATCTCCCACACCATGCGCAGCGCAATCGGCCGTATGGCCGGCCCCGAAAGGCCGGCCGTTACATTTTCAAAGACCGGTTTTCGCTTATGTATGTCGACAGCCATACCCTTAAACGTATTAACCAAAGAAAGGGCATCGGCGCCGGCCTTGGCGCAAGCCGCGGCGACAGCGGCAAGATCCGGCGCATTGGGGGAAAGCTTTACCATAAGCGGCTTTGCACGCGCCGCTTTTCGCACAGCCCTTGTTACCACCGCGGCAGTTTCCGCGTCGAGCCCAAAAGCCATGCCGCCGGCCTTTACATTGGGACATGAAATATTCAGCTCTATTATATCTATAGCAGAAGCGTTTAAAAGCTCCGCGCCTTTGACATATTCTTCTATAGTGGAACCCGAAAGATTGGCAATGACAGCCGGGCCAAGTTTGCGCAGAGCGGGAAGCTCCCGTTCCAGAAATGCGCTGATACCGGGGTTTTCAAGACCGATGGAATTGAGCAGCCCCGAAGGGGTTTCGTAAAGCCGGCATCCTTCGTTGCCGGGACGGGGTTCAAAACTAAGACCTTTAGTACAGATACCGCCAAGGCCGGCAATATCCAAAAGACCCGCGTATTCCCGGCCATAGCCGAAGGTTCCCGAAGCGGCAATCACCGGATTGCGCAAACAGACCCCCGCAATGTTGACCGTTAAATCCGGCGCGTCCAGGCCGGAATTGATACGGGAATAAGAAAATTTACTCACCAAAAACCTCGTCAAAGATAACCGTGTTTGCGGCAAAAATAGGCCCGTCGGCGCAGCAACGGCTGTTTTGCCTGGCATTATTGGCATCCCATGTTTTAACCGTGCAGCCCAGACAAGCGCCGGCGCCGCAGGCCATACGCCGTTCCAGGCTGACAAAGCAGGGAACCCCCGCCTCTTCGCAA
The DNA here is from genome assembly GCA_031259345.1 of Treponema sp. Classification (GTDB taxonomy): domain Bacteria; phylum Spirochaetota; class Spirochaetia; order Treponematales; family Breznakiellaceae; genus JAIRLQ01. Next base: position 2,526 of record JAIRLQ010000328.1, on the reverse strand, counting down.
ACGGCAGCAACCGTTTTAAGCATGGCCTCGGGACCGCAGGAAAACACCACGCTGTACCCAACCGGGGAAAAAAAGTCCGGAATACGGCCCTTAAGCCCCCCCTCTCCGTCCTCCGCGGCTATAATTAGGGAACGGCTCTTAACGCCCTCAACACCATAGGGCTTGCTTTTAAAACCGGCATAAAAATCAAAAGGACGTTTTCCCGGTTCAGAAGCGTACAAGGCAAGGGGCGCAACACCTACGCCCCCCGAAATAAACGCCGCCACACCCTCGGGAATACCCGCGGCGGCGGCAGCCCAGGAATTGCCCAAAGGCCCCGAAATCTCAGCCGTTTCGCCGGGCCGTAAGGAACAAAGCTCGTGCGTACCCTGCCCTTTGTCCAGAACAAGAAAACCAAGTACGCCCGGCCCGCCCTCCGGCCCCGGTTTAAAACTTGCCGCACTTAGCGGCCGCCCCAAAAAAACGCCCGAACGTTCCGCCCTAACCATGAAAAACTGACCCCCTTCGGGCTTTGGGCCGGGCCACAGAAATTCAAGGCCGGTAATTTCATTTGCGGGCCTTTTTTGATCAATACATTCGCAGCGATAAAACCGCTTGCCATTAGGAAGCGCTGCGCCTATGGGTTTTTCCGCCATCTTACGCCACGCTTCCAAGCGCGGCCCTTATATCGTCGCGCATTTTTATGACAGCCCTAAAGGCAGCGGCAGCGGCGGCATCCATGTTTGCGTCTTCGCTTGCTATGCCGTCAAGCGCCCAGGCCTTTAGAATAGAACGGGACGCATTGACCACGCCGCCGTTACCGTCTTTAAGAAGCATAGCCGCGGTTTTCGCCGCGCCGCCCTGGGCGCCGTAGCCGGGAATAAGAAAAAAGAGACTGCCGTATGTTGCGCGAATGGCCGCGGCCTCGTCCTGTTCGGTACAACCCACCACAGCGCCATAATCGCCGTAGCCGTGTTTACCCAGCCGGCCACAGGCGAGGGCGGCAAGGCTATCGCCTACCGCCTCGTAAAGCCTCTTTTGCCCGCCCTCCCCGGCGCCCCGGCCTTTTACTTCAAGATACTCAAAATCCCGCATACCCTTGTTGCTGGTACGCATAAGCACAAAAGCGCCCTTTCCAAGACGGCCGGCCGCTTCAAGCCAGGGCTCAATAGAGTCCATCCCCATATACGGAGAAAGGGTAACAAAATCGGCCTCGAAATCGCCGTCGAAGTGGGCTTTTGCGTAACGCCTGGCCGTGTCGGCAATATCGCCGCGCTTAATATCGGCAATGACCAATGCGCCCTTTTTTCTAAGATGCTTTAACGTAGCGGCATAAGTTTGAAGCCCCGCAATGCCCATCTCTTCGTAGTAGGCGATTTGCACTTTATAGCAGGCGGCGGCGCCCACGGTAGCGTCGATAAGGGCCCGGTTATAGGCAAGCACCGCTTCCGCGTCCGAACGGGATGCCCGCCGCACGGGCGGGGGGATATATTCGGCGGCGGTGTCCAGGCCCACGCAAACGTGGCCTTTGGCCGAGACGGTTTCAAAAAGGATATCCATATTGCGCATGGGAATACTATAAACGGAACGTAAAAAAATTGGTACTGCCAAAAGAGGGGTTCCAAACAGGAAATATTTTGGCTTACGAAGGCCCTGGACAAAATACTTGCACAAGATTTCGGAACGGACTACACTATTTTTATGCTTTTGGCAACGGCAGGCATACAGACAGAAAACGCTCACAGCTCACAGCTCACAGCTCCGGTAAAATATGTCCCAACGGATTTTAAAAAAAAGGAACAACAAAAAGATACGTTATTATGGCCCCACGTAATTTTATTTGCCTCGATTATGATTGTTTTATTCATATCACTCATTTCGGTGGAAGATACCGTGTTGAGGAGTTCCCTGACGGATCAGGCGGTTGGAATTGAGAACATATTTCCGGAAAACCCGTCGGAAGTTTTTTATGATTTTTTGTTTGGAACCAATTCTTTTTTATTTTTATAGGAGTTATATGATGATGCGGAATTATGTATTGGCGATCTTGTTAGCCGTCCTTAGTTTTATTGCGGCGGCGCTGTTTTGCGGGGGAATGTTGGGCGTATACGTCGATCTTCTCAATGTGTTTCTGATAATAATTTTTCCGTTGGCATATCAATGGATTTTATTTGGGAAAAACTTTGCGAAGACCGCTTTTTGGGCGCCGTTCAAAAAGGAGCCTTCCTTAGGGGAACTAACAAAATCGCAAGTGTTCTTTAAAAGTTACCGGAAGGTTACCTGGATTACTGCTTTGATAGTAATAATCATCGCACTGGTAGCCATGTTACACTTTTTGGAAGACAGATCGGCCCTTGGCCCTACTATATCGCTTGCATTCCTTGGTATGCTATATGCCGGGCTAATTGACATTCTGGTAATAGTTCCTTATAACATTTTTCTGAAAAAGCGAATGATCTTATTGGATGAGGAAATACAAGTGTAAAAAAACACGCAATGGCTAATAGGCTGCTTAGACTAAAAGGATGGATATGTGCAATTACAAAG
>JAIRLQ010000304.1 GCA_031259345.1 Treponema sp. | reverse complement strand
CGTCTTCGGTGATTTCCATGGCATCCTCCCATGGATAGTTTCGTCATTTTTTCCTGAAATCTTTCCTTGTCGGCCTTTTTTCCTTCCCCCTTTAGTTCAAAGTAAATGCTTTCGCCCTGGTACATGCGTTTCTTTACTTTGTAAAATGCCCGTCCGATAATTAACTAATGAGCAAATTTTTTTTTCTCAACTTGGCTTTTTGTTTTTTCTGTTTAAGCGCCTTTACCGCAGCCCAGGAGAATTCTGAAACGGGGGTTCAGGCCGGAGGCGCGCGTCAGGCAGACTATATCATTCCGGAACCGGAAAAAAGGCCCCTTGCCCCGGAAAATCCCGAAGCTTTGCCTAAAACTTTTAGAAAAATATCCCTGGGTATGTCTTTGGAGGATCTAAAAGCCGGCTTAAAGGCCGACGGACTTTTTGGTTTTAGGGGGGACCGGGATGTATCCTTTCTTCCTGTCAGGGAAGAAACGTTGATAGAAAGCGCCGGGCCCGATTTTATAAGCCGTTCTTTTTTTCAGCTTGCCCAAAATAAAGTTTTTATCATGGCTTTTCTACTTAATACCGCCCTGATAGATCATTATTCGGTTTTTACGGCCTTTGTTAAAAAATACGGAGAGCCAAAAACTTTGAGCCCCAAAGAGTCGGTCTGGGAAAATGATGAAGTCAGAATATCCATAGAACGGCCCCTTACCGTAAAATACATAGACAAAATTGTGTTTAATCAATTGATAGAGGAATCGGAAGCGCGGGAATCGGGGCGGCTTAAGCTTCAAGAGGATTTTTTAAATGAATTTTAGCAAAAAACACCCCATGAATCCCGCGGGTTTGCGGGCCGTTCAGGCTTTGTGGGCGGCGTTGTTTCTTTTTTTTGTGTTAGTTTCCTGTAATGCCGGGGAAAAAGTTAAATTTGAAACCAGGGATCTTGTTATTGCCGCCGCTTCGGGCGAAATCACCGTAAACGCGGAAATTGCCCGTTCCGATCTCCAGCGGGAACAGGGGCTTATGTTCAGGAAAAGTCTTGACGACGGGAAGGGTATGCTTTTCATCTTTGAGCAGGATCAACTAATGTCTTTCTGGATGAAAAATACCCTTATCCCCCTGTCAATAGCCTTTATTGCTTCCGACGGCAGGATCCTCGAAATCCACGACATGGAAAGCCAAAATCTGAACCCCGTAAAATCTTCAAGATCCGCCCGTTATGCCCTGGAAGTGCCCCGGGGCTGGTTTGGCAGGGCGGGAATTAAATTAGGGGATCGCCTTGTTACATTATCCTTTTAAACATATATTCATATAAGGAGCTTTTTTTGTCCAAGTTAACCCAGAGAGTGCAGCGCATTTTAAATAAAGACGCACAGGAAGAAGCCCGCCGGTTTAACGCGGAGCAGCTTTTGCCCGAGCATGTAATCATTGCCCTTTTAAAAGATGGCGCGGGTACGGGTTGTAAAGTATTGAATATTGCCCGGCTTAATCTTGATGATTTCCGTATTGCCCTGGAAAATGGCATTAAGAGGCCTTCCGGCTTTCTTGTTCATGGGGACATTCCCCCTTCTAAACGAACCAAGGTTCTTATGGATATGGCTTTTGAAGAAGCCCGAATTCTTGATACCGATTATGTGGGAACGGAGCATCTGCTTTTGGCGGCCCTAAGGGAAAAGAATTCGCCGGTGGATAATTTCCTCCGCCAGCAGGGAGTGGAGCTTGAACTGCTTAGGGTGATAGCCCAGACTTCGTTTAACCGTAACGTCCGCCCCAATGAGACAGGGGATTATTTCAGCGCCACCATCAGGGGGTCCGCCAAGAGTCTGGGGGGCGAGTTTCATGATTATTCTTCATTGTACCCCAGGCGCGAAACATACCGGGAAAATGTCAGGACAAAACCCGTTTCCTATCCGGTTTTAACCCCGACTTTAAACGAATTTTCCCGGGATCTTACGGAACAGGCGGCTATGGGCGCCCTTGATCCTGTAGTGGGCCGCAAAAAAGAGATACAGCGGGCGCTGCGTATTCTGGCAAGGCGTACCAAGAATAATCCCGTGCTGGTAGGGGAGCCCGGGGTGGGAAAAACCGCCATTGTCGAAGGCCTTGCCCAGATTTTTGCGGACAACGATGTTCCGGCGGCGCTGGCAGGAAAGCGCATCTTGTCTCTGGACATGGGGGCTATTGTAGCGGGCACCAAGTATCGGGGCGAATTTGAAGAACGGGTTAAACGTATAGTCAAAGAAATTACCCGGGCGGGGAATATAATTCTTTTTATCGACGAGATCCATACGATAATCGGGGCCGGCGGGGCCGAGGGAACGGTGGATGCCGCCAATATGCTTAAACCGGGGCTTTCCCGGGGGGAAGTGCAGTGCATAGGCGCGACGACTTTAAGGGAATACCGCAAACATTTTGAAAAAGACGCCGCCCTGGAAAGGCGCTTTCAGTCCATTCTGGTGGAAGAACCGAGTTTTGAAGAAACCCTGGAAATCCTTAAAGGGGTGCAGAAGCATTACGAAAATCATCACGTGGTTTCTTATACAGACGAAGCTGTAGTGGCCGCAGCCCGGCTTGCCCAGCGTTTTATTTCCGGCAGGTTCATGCCCGATAAAGCCATTGATATACTGGACGAATCCGGGGCCATGAAAAAACTCCTTCCGCCTTTTATACCTCCTGAAGTTTCGCTTATAGAAGACGAAATACGTCTTTTAAGTGATGAAAAATCCGCCATGGCCGCGGCCCAGGATTATGAAAAGGCGGCTGCGCTGCGCGACAGGGTACGGCTCCTCCGCATCCGTCTGGAAGAAGCCAGGCTTGCCTGGGAAGAAACGGCAAAGGGCGAAAGGCCCAAAGTTGAAGAAAGCGATGTCCGGCGGGTGGTGGCAGAGATTACCGGCATCCCCCTTACTCATCTTGAAGAAAAAGAGTCAAAACGCCTTCTTAATATAGAAGAAGAACTTCACCGGGGAGTGGTAGGCCAGGACGATGCGGTAAACCGGATTTCCAGCGCCATAAGGCGGAGCAGGGTAGGGATCTCCAGCCCCAGGCGGCCTTTGGGTTCTTTTATATTCCTTGGCCCTACAGGAGTGGGAAAAACCCTGCTTGCCAAACGGCTTTCGGAATATCTTTTTGAAAGTCCCGATGCTCTGGTGCGGATTGATATGTCCGACTACATGGAGAAACACAATGTTTCCCGCCTGGTTGGAGCGCCTCCGGGTTATGTAGGCTACGAGGAAGGCGGCGTTCTAACGGAAAAAATCCGGCGAAGCCCGTACCGGGTAATTCTTTTTGACGAAATTGAAAAAGCCCATCGGGATGTTTTTAATCTCCTTTTACAAGTACTGGAAGAAGGGGAGCTTAAAGATAACCTGGGACATACGGTGAGCTTTAGGAATACGGTGATTATCATGACCAGCAATGCCGGGGCCAGGGAAATCAGCAAAGAAAACCGCCTGGGTTTTGGCGCGGGATCGGGGCTGATGAGTTTTG
>JAIRLQ010000129.1 GCA_031259345.1 Treponema sp. | reverse complement strand
AAACTCCTTGACCGGCTTCATATAGGGCTAAGAAAGCTGTCCTCGGGCCAAAGGCCGAACAAGTTTTTCTCACCTTTTCGGGCAGCCCTATATTTGCGGCCTCCCAATCAGATGTTCGGAAACGCCCGCTTCGCTGTAAAAACATTTTTCCGCCGCCGCGGTTTTTAGCGCCTCGGTAATCAGGGAATCACAGTCAAGGGCTTCGTAAAGGTTTCCCGCTTCGGCGGGATTGCCGCGCAGTATTGGATGTTCGGGGCTGAACAGTACGCAGCAATCTTCGTAGGGTAGTATAGAGATTTTATAGGCGCCGATTTTTTCTGAAAGCCTGACGATGTCTTCCTTGTCCATGCCTATAAGGGGGCGCAGTACCGGGAGGCTCAGGCGGCTTTGGGTGCAGGAAATGTTTTCGACGGTTTGGCTGGCCACCTGGGAAAGGCTTTCTCCCGTTACCAGGCATTTTGCGCCCTTTCGGCGCGCAAGCCTTTCGGCGCACTCCATCATTGCCATCCTAAGCAGCACGGTTCGCCAGGCTTCGGGGGATTTTTCTTTTATGCGCCCCTGGATGGGGGTAAAGTTTACCGTAAAGAATTTTAGCCCCATGCCGTAACAGGCCAGGATTTTCGCCAGGGACAGGGTTTTCTGCCGGGCTTCTTCGGAAGTGTAGGGATAGGCGTGGAAATAGACCGCGTCCAGTTTCATTCCCCTGGACAGCATCATGTAGCCGGCAGCCGGCGAATCAATGCCCCCGGAAAGGAGCAGAAGCCCCCGTCCGGAGCTCCCCACGGGAAGCCCCCGGAGGCCCCGGCGGGCATTGCCGTAGATATAGGCTTTTTCCCGGATTTCCACTTCGATACATCCTTCGGGCCTATGTACATCAACCTTTAATCCCGGAAGCGCCTTTAAAACAGCGGCCCCTGCCTGGCAGCGTATTTTATAAGAATCAAGGGGGAAGCTTTTGTCCGTACGGCGGGCTTCTATTTTAAAACTTCTGATCCCCTTTTCAAATAAAAGCCCGGCTTCTTTAACACAGGCTTCGATTACCGCTTCGGGTTGTTTTTCGCAGATTCTGGTTTTTGCCCAGCCTGATATTCCAAAGAGATGTTTCAGCGCGTGTTCGACAGAGTCTTCTTTGTCCTGTTCGCAGCGCACATAGTAGCGGCCGCTGCCGGCGTTTATTACCCGCGCGCCCGAAAGCCGGAGCATGGCGGACAGGTTTCTTTTAAGGATTTTTTCAAATAATTCCCGGTTGCCCCCTTTTAGGGTAAGCTCGCCGGGTTTTAAAAGATAGCTGGTCATCATAAAAAGGCAAGGGCTTTTTCAATAGCCGCGGTAAGGGCTTCAAAATCTTCCCGGTTTGTAGTCCAGCCCTGGGAAATCCGTATGCCTTCAAGCCGGGCATGGGCGTCCAGCCCCATTGCTTCCAGAACGGGCCGTTCAGGCGAAGATGATGAACAGGCGGAGCCTGTAGAACAGGCGATGCCGCTTGAATCAAGTGCCCGGACCAGCACTTCGCCGGGCACGTCTTTAAAACGCATCTGCAAAATCCAGGGCGAAAAACGTTTGTCTTCCGCGTTCCGGTCTTGGGGGATAAGGATGCAGCGGTTTATTTTTTTTAGCTTTGTTATAAAAAAAGCCATCCTTTGTTCAGCTTCTTTCGACGCGGCTTTTAACGCCCCCGCGCTTGCGTGCTTTTCAAGGCACAGGGCAAAAGACAGGGCCCCAGGAACATTTTCCGTACCCGGCCGTATTCCCCGCTCCTGGTTGCCGGGGTTCAGCGGTTCCAGGGGTTTTTTCAGGTAAAGGAGCCCGATGCCTTTAGGGCCTCCCAGTTTATGCGCCGAAAGGGATGCCGAGTCCAAATCCCAAAGCGGAATATCCAAAGGGATTTTTCCCGCGGCCTGGACAAGGTCGCTGTGAAAGTGGATCGGCGCCCCGGGTTTTGAACGGATTACCCGGGATAAGGAAGGCATGTCCATTACGGAACCTACCTCGTTATTTACCGCCATAATAGCGGCAAAACGGAGGGCCGGTAATTTTTCCATAGCCTCCCCAAGGGTTTCGGCGCTGATCCTTCCGTCTTTTTCCGCGCCTATGGAAACGGCTTTTAAGCCCAGGCGTTTTAAAACCCCGGCGCTGTTTTGTATCGAAGGATGTTCCACTGCCGAATAGAGAAAGGCGGGCTTCGATACTCTAAGCAAAAGAGAATGAAGAACAATGGCATTGGATTCCGTACCCCCGGAAGTAAAATAAAGGGTTTCGGGTTTTACTCCCAAAACCAGGGCGCAGCGGGCTCTCGCGTCCTCAAGGGCCAGGCGGGCTTTTTTCCCTTCAAGGTATTTGGAAGAAGCGTTTCCAAAAAGTTCCGGCGATGGAATGGAACCTGTTACTGTGTCTGTATCGGGAATGGCTGTGGCTGCCCAGTCAAAGTAATGACGGGAAACAGGTTCCGCTTGTTTCATTGGAATTATTGATTTGTTTCGGCTTCGGCAATTTTGTTTAGCCTGTGGTTTCTGGCGCGGTTCATAAAATGCACGGTGGCAAAAAATCCAAGACAGCTCGAATAGGCCAGGATCAGAAGTACCAGGGACGGGATGCCTTTAAACTTTACCGCCAAAAGCACAAAGGCGCTTAAAACAATCTGCAGCCCATAAAGGGCCAGATCCACCTGTTTGGAATTAAGGCCCAGGTTCATCAATTTGTGGTGGATATGGGCCCTGTCCGGGCTGTCGATTCTGCGCCGGTCACGGATGCGGCGCCAGATGGCGGCTATAGTATCGTAAACCGGAATAAGCACCAGGGCGCCGGCGTAGAACATGGGCAGATCTTTTGAGTTATTATGGGTGATAAGCGGGAGGAAGGCAAGGGAAAAGCCCAGAAATTGACTCCCGCCGTCACCCATAAAGATCTTGGCCTTGGGCAGGGGAATGTTAAATATCATAAACCCGGCAATTACCGCCACCAGGCTAAGGGAGAAAAGTATCCCCGGGCCTGTGTCTGCCATAAGAAAAAATATCCCGGCATAACTAAGGGCGATAAGGGCAGAAACGCCCCCCGCAAGGCCGTCTACCCCATCGATGAGATTCATGGCATTTCCAAGTCCTACTATCCAGATAAACGTAAAAAAATACCGGCTTTCCCCAAGGGACGAAAGCCAGCCGGGACCGAAAAAGAAAGGCCGTGAAAATGTATAACCCGGCAAAATTATACAAAGGGCGCAAACTCCTTGTATGAGCAGCTTAACCCACGGTGACAGGGGGCGAAAATCATCAATTACCCCGGAGATAAGTATAATTATCAGAGCCGCAATTGGCGCTATAAAGTGGATCCCCGGTGAAAATTCGGGGTAAAACAGGGTAATGAAGAAGGCTATTAGGATATAGGCTGAGGCGAAACCTATGCCCCCCAACCGGGGAACATCGCCGGTATGTATTTTTCTGTCATCTATTTTATCATACCAGGAATTCCGGTGAGAAACCCTAAGTACAAGGCCTACACACAAGAATGACAGCAAAAAAGAAATGAGTATGGTTATCAGCGAACCGCTCATGTATACTAACTCCTAAAACCCGGTAGATTCAGGTTGCCGATTCTACCGCTTTAAATTATACCCATACTGTAATATAATAATTGAACTTGTGCAATTGGATAAAACACGGAGCTTATGATGTTTGTTCTTAAATTCGGTGGAACATCAGTAGGAAACCCGGAAGCCATCGAAAAAATCGTTGGCATCCTAAAAGACGGCGAACATCGGGACAGAACCAGAGTTGTGGTGGTTTCTGCTTTTTCAGGCATAACCGATAGTTTGATAGATCTGTGCCGAAAGGCGGCCGTTAACGATCCGGTCTATAAAGAGGTTGTCGAGGCTATACGGAAGCGGCACCTTGACGCGGCGCGCTTTTTTTTGGCCGGGGACGCCCTGGAAACAGTTTCCGCCGGGCTAAACGAAATAATTTCTCACCTTTTGCGGGTTCTTGACGGCATTGCCGTTCTTAAAGAGCTGTCCCGGCGCAGCCAGGATCTGGTAATGAGCTTTGGTGAGCGCCTTTCGGCTTTGTTCGTTGCCGCGGCTCTTTCAAGCCGGGGGATCCCTTCGCTTTGCCTTGATGCCCGCCCCCTGATAAAGACGGACAGCGTTTTTAGCAAGGCCAATTTTATTGCCGCCGAGACCTACCCCAGGATTCGCTCCTATTTTGATTCCCTGTCGGTAAAATTCGGGGGCGGGAAGATTCCGCTTCAAATTGTTACGGGTTTTATCGCTTCTACAGGGGAAGATGTTACCACTACCCTGGGCAGGGGGGGCTCGGATCTTAGCGCCGCCATATTTGGGGCGGCCCTGGAAGCCGAAGAGGTGGAGATCTGGACCGATGTGGATGGCATTCTTACCGCCGATCCCATAATGGTAAAAAATGCCTTCCGTATCGAAAGCATCTCTTACGAAGAAGCGATGGAACTTTCCCATTTTGGCGCAAAGGTAATTTATCCCCCTACCATAAGGCCTGCCCTGGAAAAGGGTATCCCCATCAGAATACGAAATACCTTTAACCCCGCAAGCCCCGGAACCGCCATTGTCGAACATGCCGGTGACAGCCCTTTTCCTATAAAGGGCATAAGTTCCATGAGCAATATTACCCTGGTACGGGTACAGGGTTCGGGTATGGTCGGGCTTACGGGTTTTTCCGCCAGGCTTTTTGGCGCCTTGGCCAGGAAGGGCGTTAATATCATCCTTATAAGCCAAAGTTCCAGTGAATATTCAATCTGTGTTGCCATAGCCCCCCATGACGCCGAAGCCGCCGGGGAAGCTGTCAGGCAGGAGTTTGAGCGGGAAATAGCCGCGGGGGCTATCGACCTTCCGTACATCGAAAATAACTTTTCCATTATTGCGGTAGTCGGAAGCAGGATGAGAAAAACTTCCGGCATTTCAGGCAAGGTTTTCCATGCTCTGGGGAGGAACGGCATCAGCGTAGTCGCCATAGCCCAGGGCTCTTCGGAGATCAATATCTCGGCGGTAATAGACGGCCAGGACGAGGCAAAAGCCCTAAACTCCATCCACGAAGCGTTTTTTCTTTCCGGCGTCCGTTCGGTAAACCTTTTCCTTTTGGGGACAGGACTCATTGGCGGAACTCTGCTGGAACAGATTGCCGGGCACAGGGAAATTCTGGCCGACGAATACAAGATCCGCATTAACCTTGCCGGGGTAGGGGATTCGCGGCAAATGATACTCTGCCCCGACGGCATAGATCCCAAAACAATCAAAAATATATTAAAAGGTGAAGATGCGGGGGGGGGCAAGAGCGAAGCTTTAGACCTTGCGGCTTTTGTTTCTTCAATGAAGGCAATGAATCTGCCCAATAGCTGTTTCTGCGACTGCACGGCTTCGGATGATGTGGCGGGCTGGTATGCGGACATAATCCAGTCTTCCATTCCCATTGTAACCCCGAACAAACGGGCCAACGCGGGCGCCCTGGGTTATTATAAAACCCTTACCGGCTTTTCCCGAAACCGGGGCATTCCTTACCTGTACGAAACTACGGTCTGCGCGGGTCTTCCGGTTATTTCCACCCTGCGGGATCTCTTTTTATCCGGCGATAAGGTGCGGCGTATCGAAGCGGTGCTGTCGGGCTCGTTAAGTTTTATCTTCAATAATTTTGACGGCTCAAAAACATTTTCCACCCTGGTGCGGGAGGCAAAGGCAAGGGGCTATACAGAGCCCGACCCCAGGGACGATCTAAATGCCATGGACGCTGCCAGGAAGGCTTTGATATTGGCAAGGGAATGCGGCATGTCCCTGGAATTTTCCTCTGTAGATATAGAGCCCATACTGCCCGAAGCCTGTTTTGAAGCTTCCGGTGTAGACGCTTTTTTTTCGGAACTGGAAAAATACGACGCGGGTTTTGAAGAGCGCCGTGCGGCCGCGGCGGCGGAAGGGAAAGCCCTGCGCTATATCGCGCTTATCGAAGAAGGCTCCGATGACCCAAAAGCCGCCGCCGGGGCGTCCAGGGCAAAGTTGTCCCTTAGGGCGGAAGACGTGAACAGCCCCTTCCGTTCCCTGACGGATGCGGATAATATCGTGGTAATTACCACGGATCGTTATTCGGCCCTTCCCATGGTGATAAAAGGCCCCGGCGCGGGGGCCCAGGTAACCGCCGGAGGTGTTTTTGCCGATATAGTGCGTATAGCCCGCACACTGGTTTAGGTTTATAATGAGGCTGTTTCAAAACCGGAGTTTTGAAGCAGTCTCGGATTAAGGAGAATTTTATGCCCATAGCGAAAGCAATTAAAGACATCCTCGGTTCCCAATCCATGATTAGGAAGATGTTTGAAGAAGGCGCCCAGCTTAAAAAGCAGTACGGTGCGGACAAGGTTTTTGATTTTTCCATCGGCAACCCCGATATTGAGCCCCCGCCGGCGTTTCACCGGGTTTTGCTTAAGCTTGCCAAAGAGGACAAAAAAGGCTCCCACGGCTATATGGCTAACGCGGGCTTTCCCGAAGTGCGGGAGGCCATTGCCCAAAAGGCTTCCCGGGAACAGGGGGTTGCCATAGACGGATCCCACATTGTTATGGCGGCCGGAGCCGCCGGCGGGCTTAATGTAGTGTTTAAGGCCATCCTGAACCCCGGCGACGAGGTAATTGTAAGCAAGCCGTATTTTATGGAATACCGCAATTATGTGGGCAACTTTGGCGGCATCCTGGTGGAAGTTCCGTCAAAATCTGATTTTAGTCTGGATATTGCCGCCATTAAGGCAAAACTTTCGCCAAAGACCCAGGCTGTGCTTATCAATTCGCCCCATAACCCCACAGGCAGAATCTATCCCGCGGGTGATATTGCGGAATTGGCAAAGGTTCTGGAAGATCATGGCAAGGCCGTTGGCCGTTTCCCGTATCTGGTCTCTGACGAGCCTTACCGGGAAATTGCCTATGGCATTGAAGCGCCGCCGGTTCTTGCGGCATATAACGAATCCATAGTGGTCAGTTCCTATTCTAAAAGCCTTTCCCTGCCCGGGGAACGTATAGGCTATATCGCCGTGGGGCCGAAGATAGACGGCAAAGAAGATCTTATGAACGCGCTGATTTACACTACCAGGATACTGGGCTTTGTAAACGCCCCGGCTTTAATGCAGCGTATTGTGGCGGAACTTATTTTTGCCAGGGTAGATGTGGAAATTTATGCCAGGCGGCGCGCGGCTTTTACCAAAGTCCTTGACGAAGCCGGCATAGAATACGCCAGACCCGACGGCGCTTTTTATTTATTCTGCAAAGTGCCGCCGGCGAAGCAGCCGGCGGCAGCAGAACAGCCGGCTGCAAATGACGACAAGGCCTTTGTGGATCACCTTAAAAAGTACCTAATCCTGGGCGTCCCCGGATCGGGGTTTGCCCAGCCCGGCTGGCTTCGCTTTGCCTACTGCGTGGACGAAAAACTCATCAAAGCCTCAGGGGAGGCCTTTAAAAAGGCGGTGGAAACCTGGAGCCGCTAAACCCGCCGGGTGACAGACACTCTTGCGTTTTTCAAAACTAAGGAGGGTGCGATGTGGGAAAAAAGTGAAGCCAGCGAACTCTGCCGGGAGATTTCCCGCCGCCAGTCGGTACGGAAATATGAAAGCGGGGAGGTCGGCAAAGACATTTTGGACAGGCTTGAGGCTGCCATATCTAAAGCCCAAAGGCTTAATGAAAACCAGGCGGCTTTCAAGGTACTTGGCGCCGAACTGGTTGAAAGGCCTTTTGGAGGGGCGCCCTGTTACCTTGCGGCCTATGCCAAAAGTGGTGAGGATGCTGTTATCAACGCATCCTTTGTGTTGCAGCAGCTTTCTCTCTGGCTTTCGGCACGGGGTTTGGGAAGCTGCTGGCTTGGCATGGCGAAGCCCCGGAAAGAAGCCGCCCGGGCCGACGGGCTTCCGTTTTTCAAGATGATCGCTTTTGGGCGCGGCGTGGGAAATATTTATCGCTCTAGTACCGGAGAGTTCCGGAGGAAAGCTTTAAGCGAAGTGAGCGATCTCAAGCGCCCGGATGACATTCTTGAACCGGCCCGTCTTGCCCCTTCGGCCATGAATTCCCAAAGCTGGTTCTTCTCCGGGGATTCGGATAAGATACGTCTCTTTATGGCTGCCCCGTCGTTTCCCGTAAAGGGTCTCATGCAGCCCTTAAAATGGGCTGACGGCGGTATCGCCCTCTGTCATCTCTGGTTAAGCGCCCTGGAACACAAATGTTTTGCGGGTTTTGAAAAAGAAGACGCCAATACGATAAAACCGCCTAAAAAGAACTTGAATTATTTGTGGACGGTAAATTTAAAAATTTTATAAGAGGAGGAGTGATAAGGGGCTGGCTTAAGATGATCCGGGTTTTTGTTTCGTCATGGACAGCCCCCAAGCTGGCCGCAGGCGCCCATGACGCCCCTGCCTTTTTTGTAGCGCCTGGTTACATTAAGACCCCGGTTTTTAAGAGCCGCTTCATATTCCGCAATTTCACTTTCCGGCGGGGGAGAGAGGGCTTTCCCCTCAAAAAGAAGCCCGTCCACGGGGTTCCAGGGAATAAGGTTTATAACCGCGTCAAGGCCCCGGGCAAAGCAGGAAAGTGCCCTTGCGTCTTCCGTGCCGGTATTGATCCCCCCAAGAAGAACCGCTTCCAATGTGATACGGCTCTTTTGCTTTTTTTGAAAATAAACAAGGCTTTCTTTTAAAAGAGTCAGAGGGTTATCTTTTGCAACCGGCATGAGGCGCGCCCGTAAATCCTCCCGGGCGCTGGTAAGGGAAAGCGCAAGTTTTAAATCAGGCCCGTTGTCCGCCATATCGCGGATACCCGGGACTATGCCGCTGGTAGACAGGGTAATTCTCCGCCGTGAAATATTAAACCCTTCTTTGTCGCAAAAAAAACCGGAAGCTTTTCTTAATTCTTCAAGGTTAAAAAGGGGCTCGCCCATGCCCATGATAACGATATGCGAAATATCCGGAGCATGTTTTTTTAGAAAAATATATTCTTCGGTAATTTCGCCTGCCTTTAAATTCCTGGTAAATCCAAGGGCGCCGGTTTTACAAAAAACACAGGCGGCGGGGCAGCCCGCCTGAACCGAAAGGCAGGCTGTTTTTCGGCCTTTGCCGTCATTCAATATTACCGCTTCAATTTTATTTCCGTCTTCCAGAGTAATTTGAAATTTTACCGTGCCGTCTTCATCTTCAAGAACGGCTGAAACAGCGGAAGAAAAAAGGCGGAAGCGGCTTTTAAGGCTTTTCCGCATTTCCGGGGGAAGGTTATTCATATCATCAAAAGACAGGACACCCCGGCGCGTCCATTCGTAGATCTGCTTAAGGCGGTAGGAAGGGAAAGAAGCTCCTCCTTCGGTCAGACGGGCAATTTCCTCCGGCAAAAGCCCGGCCAAAGAGGGCGGCGTTTTAAGATTTAAGCCGTTCAAGGAATTCGTTCACCTGGACATTTCTAAGTCCCTGGCGCTGAAAATCTTCAAGGACATCTATGGCGTCACGGCGTTCGCCATTTTTAAGCCGGCATTCCGCAAGCTCAATGTAAAGGCGGTAATTTTTTGGATCCTGCTGAATCAGGCGCCGCAAAGATTCTATGGCTTCTTCGTATTTACCTTGGGCTTTGGCAATAATCGCGAGCCCCAGGACGGCGTAAGTATCAAACTCGATATTAAGCGCCCGTTTATAATAATCGTTGGATATATCAAATTGACCCAGGTTCCTGTAGGCGTCCCCGGCCCGG
This sequence comes from Treponema sp., assembly GCA_031259345.1. GTDB lineage: Bacteria > Spirochaetota > Spirochaetia > Treponematales > Breznakiellaceae > JAIRLQ01. The sequence goes on along the minus strand of JAIRLQ010000129.1, from coordinate 14,418 downwards.
GTAAGTATCACCTTGTTTCGGGGATCCTGTTCCAGAATACGGTTCCAGAATTCCAGGGAACGTTCCTGCTTGTTAAGGCCCCGGTAACAGTCCGCAAGCCCGAATAATGCGTAGAAATTGCTGCTATCCCTTTTTAGGGCTCTTTCAAAATATTCTATACCGTTTGCAAAAGTTTTAAGTTTTCTGTGGCAGTTTCCTATAGAAGTCAGTACCCGGATATCTACATTTTCTTTATTTAGCTCAAGCATTTTTTTCCAGTAATAAAGGGCTTCCTGGTACTCTTTAAAATCGTAGTGAAGGTGTCCCAATCCTATAATGGCATAGGGATTTGTTTCTTCTATTTCCAGCACCCTGAGGTATACTGTTTTGGAATGTTTAAAATCACGCACCTTGCGGTAGGCATCGGCAACCCTGGTCAGCACTGTAATATTCTTGTCATCGTGAAGAAGGTATTGTTCCCAAATTTCAATAGCTTTGTGATACTGGTTTAGGGCTTTATAACAATCGGCAAGCCCAAAGAGGGCATAGTTGTTTCCCGGGTGAAAGGACAGGCAGCGCTGGTAGTAATTTACCGCCTCGCGGTAAGATCCCCGTTTTCTGGTAGCGTCGCCTATTCCGACCAGCGCGTAATTGTTGTTTTCGTCTATTTCCAGGATCCTCGAAAAACAGTCTATAGCGTCCTCTATCCTGTTTTCCTTTAAAAACTGATAGCCCCTTTTGGACAAATCCGAAACTTCCGCCAACTCCTGATTAGGCGCTTGTGTTTCGACCTGTACATCGGCATCTGCTATCCGCAGACCGGAGAAATCGTTAATACTGTCGTTCATTTTTTGGATTTCCTTCTTCAAGTATATTTTGAATAATTACTGAAAGCTGCATTATAATGGGTTCAGCTTTTTTTTTATCCGGAGCTATCCAATACATCTTCAAGGCATCCAGCATGCGGCCTTTTGATTTATAAAAATCACCCACGCGGACAAGCCCGTCGGAATATCCCGTGGTCAGATAGATCCTTCTGGCTCCTTCAATATCGCCTGCGTTATACAGGCTATTGCCTTTACGATTGAGCGCCGCTTTTTGGACGCTGTCAATGGCAACCTTGGAGGTGGTTTTTATAAAGATATTTTCAGATTCCTGTTTTTCAAAAACTTTTTTAATATCCACCATGAGTCCGTTTAATAAATAATCCTGCCTAACTTTAGAATGTGATATGCAATAACCGTGTCTCTAACGAGACAAATTCAGCTGTTATTAAGCATTATATAACAAATATTACATAAAAGCAAAGAAAAAAACAATATAAATTTTCTAATTATCTCTAATTTTTTTAAATACAAAAAAATCTACCACCGATCTTCCGTATTCGCGGCGGTCTTCTTTCAAAAGGTATAAAATTTCTTCTTTTTGAAAATCTTGCTTTGGGCGATGGATAAGCAGTCTGGAGCCCTCTGTCATAAGGGGCGAAGAAGCGATTTTTTTTACCAAATCCCATTTGTATTCATACGGAAAAGGGGGATCGCAGAATATCAGATTGAATGGAGTTTTTGCGCGCTTTATATAAAGTTCCGCGGACATAAAACGGCAGTTTATCCGTACCGGAGAAATACTGACATTTTCCAGCAGCGTTTTACGCTTTTGCCTGTCCATCTCTACGGCTTCCAGATATGACGCTCCCCGGGATGCCGCTTCAAGCGCAATAATACCGGAACCGCTAAACAGATCAAGAAAAGAAAGGCCGGACAAATCCCCAAGAATTGCAAATACAGATTCCCGCATCCTGTCCATAGCCGGGCGTATAATCCCCTCCGGGACTTTTACCTGTCTGCCCGAAAGAGAACCGCCGGTTATTCTCATAGGCCTTTAAGAAGCTCGTTTAGCTCGTCGGAGCTGACCAAAGGTTCTTCGGGGGTACTGCCGGCGGAAGCCCCGGAACTTTCAGCGGTTTTCCTTCGCTCAAAGCACCGGGTTCTCAGTATGTTTATCTTGTCCCGCAAGGCCGGAAATTCCTGTGCGGAAACAGTACCTTCACCATTGAGGAATTCGGACAGAGCCTGGCTAAACTGCCATTCCAGTTCCGACAGATGATTCAGCAGTTCTTCCCGCTCTATAAGGCGCTGGTTTTCGATAAGCCCGGCAAGAAGGCCCGAAAGGGTATCGTCAATAAAGTCAATGTCTTCCATTGTTTTGTCCAAGAACAATTCAGGGTCCGTGTCCAGCGCGAACAGATCCCGAATCATGCGGATCCTTGCCAGAAGGATAAAAATATTGTCTTCAAAATTGGTACGTTTACGCATGCTTATACTCTAGTATCGGCTCTTGCAATTATGCCATAAATTTTATATTATAGGTATACCTCTTTGCCCGTCTGTAAGGCGGGCCAAGCGCCGCCCGTATGGGCGGTATATCCGGCTGGGGCTCATGCCCAAGCCAGAAAGTCCGTAAGGAGGACCCATGCGGCAGTACGAACTCATGGTCATTTTTCCCCTGGAAGAAGATCAACACAAGGCGGGCCGGGAGCAGTTGCTCGCCGGCCTTGGAAATCAAGGCGTAACAATTGAAAAAACAGATGAGATGGGCGATCGAGATCTGGCCTATGAAATCAAAAAGCGGAAAAGGGGCAAATATGTCCTTTTTACCATTAAAGCAGAACCGGACAAAATTGCGGCCCTGGATAAAATTTTTAAACTTAATGTCAATCTGCTGAATTACCTCTTTGTCAAAATAGAGGAGTAACAATGGCCGATATAAACCATGTAGTTCTGGTTGGCCGCTTAACCCGGGATCCGGAACTAAAATATACCCAGAACGGTCAGGCGGTATGCAAATTCTCTATAGCTGTTAACCGCGCCAGGAAACAGGGCGATCAATGGATAGAAGAAGCCAATTTTTTCGATATAGTCCTTTGGGGCAGACAGGGCGAAGCTCTGACCGAAAAAAAGTTTCTTGTTAAGGGTAAACTGGTCGGCATAGACGGAGAGCTCAGACAGGATCGCTGGCAGCAGGACGGGCAGAACCGCTCAAAAGTAGAAGTTGTGGCAAGCAATGTGCAGCTTCTGGGCGGAACCCCCGGAGGCGGGGTTCAGAGTTCGGGCAACGACAGCGAAGATTCGGGCGGCCGTTCTTCCTACAGCGCCCCGGAGCGCGGAAAAAGCGGAGGCGAGGGGACACCCCCGGCGGATGACGGCTTTGCCGATGATATTCCGTTTTAATGCGGGGGGCTGGCCGGGAGGTAACCGGCTTCCCGGACGGCCCCAAGCTCAAGCAAGTAAAGATTTATAGCAGAAACAGGAGTTATACAAATGTCAGACGAGAGATATGAACAGAATGAGCGCCTTTCCCGGCAGGACAGGGGCATGGATGACGGAAGGGACGGCGAAGGCCCCCGGGGCGGCAAAGGCAAAATTTTCTTTAAAAAAAAGGTTTGCAAATTTTGCGTTCAAAAGCTGAGGATCGATTATAAGGATGCGGATATACTCCGCCGTTTTATAACCGAACGCGGAAAAATCCTTCCCCGCCGTATTACCGGAACCTGCGCAAAACACCAGCGGGCCCTTGCCGTGGCCATTAAACGGGCGCGCATGATTGCTCTGCTGCCCTTTGTCGCGGACTAAGACTTTTCGCTTGTTAGGCACTTTCTTTCGCTCCGGAAGCCTCGCCGGACGCCGGAGGGGTTCTTCCGGGCTCAACCCTTTAGGAAAAAACAGGGGGCTGCTCCTGCCGGCTGTGATAGCCGCGGGGCTCAGCGTGTTCTTTATCAGGAGCGGCTTTCTCTTTGTTTTTTTTCTGGTTCCCCTGAGCTTACTCGCCTTTAGGTATAACGCGGAAACCGCCTGGTGCGGTTTTATTCTGGCCGCCGCCGCCAACAGCATATTTGCCCTGATTGTTTCCTTTGGCGCAAACAGTGGTTTTGGCGGGCCTCTTACGGATATACTTTTTTATGTCCTCATAGCCGGAATTTTTACCTGGATTAACAGCCCCCTTCAGTCAGGAGGCAAATTTCCCAAAATCCCGGGATTATACCGGATGATCCTGGGCTCTCTGGCGGCAACGGCGCTTTTTATTTTTATCATTAACAGGGCGTTCGCCGACCCTGTTTTTCTGGAAGTCTTAAACAGCCGGATAAATGTTTTAAAATCATTTTATATTTCAGAAAGTCCCGATGTAGTACAAAACGCCCTTGTGTCGTCAATCACCCCGGAAGCGCTTGCCGGTACAGCCAGGTTTATTGTTCTTCGCGGCGGGGGCTTTCTTTTGGCTGTGCTTATGTTTTTTGGCAGCCGGCAGACAGGCATAGTCGTTTCCACGCTTTTGGGGAAAAAGTTTAACGGAAAGCTCCTGCGGCTTTTCCATGTTCCCCCAAGCTATATATGGGTCTTGTCGTTTACGCTGCCCCTTACGGTTTTGGCAAGGATTGCAAAATTTGAAACAGGCGAAATTATCCTCTGGAATATTTTGACTCTTTGCGTTATCCTGTATCTGGCCCAAGGGCTGGGGATACTTCAATTTTATGCCACGAGACCCGCGTTGCCGCCGGTTTTGCGCATAGTATTGACAGTGGGTTTTTTTATTCTGCTGTCCAATCCCATAATCAGCGTGTTTCTTTTGGGTTTTGTTATTCTTTTGGGAATTGCCGAGAACTGGGCGCCTTTACGGGCGTCTAAAACAGATAGCGGGCCTCCTTCCACTCCGGAGGAGTGAAACCAATCCGGTTTCTTGCCTGCCCCGCATCCTCCGTATGGCGGATGAATTTTAAGAAGGAGCTGGTATTATGAAAGTAATTTTAAACAAGGATCTTTCTCCCCTTGGGGAAGAGGGGGATGTAAAAGAAGTAGCCAAAGGCTATGCGAGGAATTTTCTTTTTCCCCGGGGTATTGCGGTTCCCTACAACGACAGAACCGTAAAAGCCTTTGAAGCCAAAAGAGAAGAAATTGAAGCGCGAAAGGCAGAAAAGCGCAAGGACGCCGCAGGATTAAAGGAAAAACTCGAAGCCCTTAAACTGGAAATCACCATGCCCGCCGGAGCAAACGGAAAGCTTTACGGCGCTGTTACTACCCAAACCATTGTTGATGAACTTGCAAAGCAGGGGTATCAGTTTGAACGGAAACGGATTGAAATGGCGGGAACTAACTTTAAGAATGTAGGAAAGTATAAAGCGTCTATCAAACTTTACGAAAGTGCGGCAGCCGAAATAGACATCGCTGTAATAGGACAGGAAATAAAAACCGAAACAACAGCGCAGGCTCCGGGAAGAGGGCGGTCCAGGCGCAGGGATGTTGAAGCTTCCGACGAGCAGGCGGCCAAAACCGCTGCCGGGCCGTCTGTAACGGAAGCGCCGAAAGCGGAATCGCCCGCCGAAACAGGCGAAACTTCTACTGCTGAATAAGAGTCGTTTACATGGCTTCTCAGGGCGGCCTTGAAAGAGTACCTCCTCACGATTACGACGCCGAAAAGGCCGTTTTGTCCGCAATGCTTCTCAACGATAAAGCAATATTCACCGCCCGGCAAAATCTTAGGGCCGATGATTTTTATGATCCTGCCAACAAACTCATCTACGAGGCAATACTTTCGCTTACCCACAGCGGCTACAAGGCGGATCTTCTTACCCTGCGCGGCGAATTGGAACGCGCCGGTAAAGTAAATGAAGCCCGGGGGATGGATTATGTTGCGTCCCTGACCAATCTGCTTCCCTCCAGCGCAAACGTTGATTATTACGCCGAGCGGGTGCAGGACTGTTCCTTAAGGCGGGGCCTTATCCAGGCGGCAGGGAAAGCGGGGACCAGGGCTTTTGACGAGACTACCGGAGCTAAGCAGATCCTGGAAGAGATACAGGAACAGTTGTTTACTTTAAGCGACACCCGAGGGCTTTTTAACTATAAAGAAGCCAAGGAAAGCATAGGCGCCGCCTTTTCGTTTATGTCAAAAGTTTTTGACAACAAGGGCAGTTATACCGGAGTACCTTCGGGCTTTGACGCTCTGGATAGAAGAACTTCGGGCTTTCAGCCGGGGGAGCTTATTATCATCGGCGCGCGTCCAAGCCTGGGAAAAACAACCCTGGCCCTGAATATGGCCGTTCACGCGGCATTGAGAAAAAAAATTCCCGCCGCGTTTTTTTCACTGGAAATGCCAGACAGGGATCTTATGCTCAGGATATTTTCTTCAGAAGCCAAGGTTGATTTGGGAAAACTCAGAACCGGTAAATTTGACGCAAAAGAAAAAGCGTCCATGTTCCGGGTTGCGGAAAAACTAAAGGACGCGCCACTTTATTTTGTAGACATGCCCCGGATGACCATGCTGGACATACAGGCCATGGCACGGATGCTCAGAACCGAAAAAAAAATAGAAATTATTTTTATCGATTATATTGGTTTAATCAGTTCAGATAATCCCAAACTTGCGCGTTATGAGCTTATCTCGGAAGTTTCGCGAAATCTTAAAGGAATGGCCAGGGAACTGGGTATACCGGTTATAGCCCTTTCCCAGCTCCGGCGGGAAGCGGAAAAAGAAAAACAGCCAAACCTTGCGGATATCCGTGATTCGGGCTCTATAGAGCAGGACGCCGATGTGGTTATGTTTATTACCCGCGAAAGAGGGGAAGAAAAAGATTTTGATGATCAGGATCCGATACAGCAGGTTAAGCTTACTATCTCCAAAAACCGGAATGGGCCTGTCGGGTATATACTTTTGACTTTATTTAAAAATTTGACGAGATTTGAGTCAATATCCAAAGATAAAGGATAAATCAAACCGTGGAGGAGTTAAGATGGCGTTTGTTGATAATTACGATTTTGACCTTTTGAAAAACGAGGCCGAAAAGCTGGTCATCACCGAATTGGGGAGGCAGCTTGAATCTTTTAGCGAGCCTATATGTACATGTAACGAATGTGTTGTTGATATGGCCGCGGTAGCTCTTAATATGGTAAAACCGCTCTACAGGGTTTCCCTTATGGGGGCTTTTTATACAACCCATGCAATGGACGAAAAAGAATACGCCAGGCATTTAAGGGAGACAGTTTTTAACGCAATAGAAAAGGTGCGAAAAAACCCCAGCCACGAAATACCAGAGAAAGAATCAGACTCCTAAAGGCCGCGCGGCGGGCCGGTACGCGGGTGTCTTATTCTGACAGGGAACCAAGATTCCCTTGTATGGTTACCGCGCCTTTTTCAAGAATCCAGCCTTCCCGGTAAATTCTTAAAAGGGCCAGGATCTGCCCGGTATGAGGGGCGTACCAGCAAATGCTGCCTTCGTTGTCTATCACCACAATGCGGCCGCCGCCGTCCATGATAAGGACGGGTAAGCCGGAACTGCGTTCCGGCGTTTTTTTGCCCCCCGGCCCCTGAATGCGGGAGGTAACGGCATTTTCCCCGCCCATAGAAGAAAAAAGCCAGCCTTGAGATTCCGCCATTTCAAATTCCGGGGTTTCTCCGGAATATTCCGCAAGAAAAGACGGCTGCGCATTATTGGATGGGCCAATCGAAACAATTGCCGACTGAAAACCAAGCCCGTCACGGCGTATTATGCCGCCGTAAATATTTCCGGCAGGGGAACGATACACTTTAACGCCTATGTCCGCGTTAAGGATATAGGGAACGGTCTCTCCTGTTATGATATTAACCATAAGAAAGGGCGAATTATTTATTGCCGAATTGCGGGCTATAATAATATTTTCTCTGTCCGCAAAAACCGCATCCTGCGCGCCTGGGGCCGAAAAAGTAAACAGAAGCGCCCCTGTCATGTGATCAATTACGGTGATATTTCCCGCCGAATCAAGAAAAAGTAAAAGACCGCCAAAAGAAGACGCCGCCTTTAGGGGATAGCGAAAGCTTAATTTACCGGCCAGGGTGTCGGCGGTTTCGCCCGATTCGGGAACCTCTTTAAGGGTCTTGACAAGGGGAAGGGAATAGGTGTTTTCCTTTTGCCACATTAGAAAAGCCGCGTCCCTTCCGGAAAAGTCCCCTGTGAAAAAGGGACTAAGTTCCGTATAGGGAGCGGCAGCGGACAGTTTTATGGAAGTCTTTGAATTGATGTTGTTATAGTCCAGGGGGATAAAGCCAAGCCGGGAATCTTCTGTAAAAAAAGCGAGAGCCCCTGACGAGACGGCCCCGCGTTTGATACGGATTTGATTCCGGCTTGTCATGGTTTTAACCTGCCCGTTGCGGTTGAAGATCAGCGCCTGCCCGTCTTCTGTTCCCAGGACTGCCGCGTTTGCGGAAATTACCGCCGCGGCTTTTATTTGCCCAAGATAAGACGGGACGGTTCTTGTAAGCCGCGTTTCGGGCCTTCCGGAATTGGGAATGTTATAGTGCCTGAGGCTTGTTTTTCCGCCTGATTCGTAGGCGCAAAGGAATTCGGGCGTTTCAGGGTTACCCGCGGCAAGGATCCCGTCCTTTACGCTGTTATCCCTAAAAATAACCCTGCCCGAAACAGCCTCCAGCGCTAAAAGGCCGGCATTGTCAAACCCCACCAGAAAACGGTTGTTTCCAATTAAAAGCAGCGACTTTATATTTCTGGGGACTTCCAGATGCCGAAGCTCTTCCCGGGAATCAAGATCCCAATACGAAAGAATGCCGGAAGAAACATAGCTGACCATGGTTTTTTCTGACTTGCCTGTAGCAGCAAAGACAAGGCCGCCTGAGCCCGCCGGAGACGGCAGTATTTCTCCGCTTTCGGGATGAATAAAAACAACGCCGCCGGAACCGCCCCGGGCGGCCATGATAAAATTGCCGTTACCCGAAAAAGCTACAAAATTAACGGCTTCCCTAAAATCTACCGTAAAGAAACAACGCTTTTGCAGATAATCCCATACGGAGATCCGGTTAAGAAGAGCCCCGTCGCTTTCGGCAACGGCAACGCGGGTTTTTGACGGATGTAACGACATGGCGTTTAACTTAAGGGGGCTAAGTTGAAAACGATCCACGGCGGAAGAAGATCTTTCATCCCAAATGTTTAAATATCCGTCGTCTCCGGCGCTAAGGATCCTTCCGTAGGGATCGACCAAAATGGAATTAATTACCCCCAGGTGCTTTCCCCGCACAGCAACAGGGGTAGCCGACTGGGCAAAAAGCATGCCCTGGACAAAAGCCCCGAAAAAGAGCAGGCCCAGAAGGGGCAGCGCCTTTCCCGTCATTTTAATTCCTCCGGACGCATCATGTTTTTGACCGAAAGATAAGAACGCACCCTTAGGGATTCAAATATTTCACTTTTAGGGTGTTTCCGGTAATCGTCAAGAGTTTTTTGGTAAAGGGAACGGGGGACTTTCATAACGGCGACCTCGTCTTTTTTTATGCCGTGGATATGAAATTCCAGAGGCCCTTCGGGATCCCGGGATTCGGCGTACCAAATATCAAGTTCTTCTTCGGGATAGTTTTCTTCTGCTTTAACGTAGAGATAGTATTTGATCGCCTCAACAGCGGCAGGTTCAAGGCCGTCACGGTAAACCAAAATACGTTCCGACAGTTCCGGAAAACTGATAATGGTCTCTTTTTTCATGGGCCCTTTTTCCAAAACTTCTTTTTTCCGCCTGTAGAATTCTCCGCGGCCTAATTCCTGAAAGATCTCAAAGCGGATATTTTTGGAAGGCCAGAGTATGGTCAGGTCAAATTCCGGTTTATGTTTTTTACCGCAGGAGGGGCAGGTAAAATTAAGAAAGGCGCCGTTAATAATTTCGTCGATATAGGCGGGGTTTGCGTCAAGATCAATTTCATCGGGAATTTCTACCGTAAAGGTATTGTCGCAGAAACAGGGGATTTTTTGTTTCATGATAATTTCTCCTTTTGCCCGGAAGCCGGCCGCGCCAGCCTAATGTTTGGTCAGGAATAGTATATCTCCAAAAACCGCAAAAAGCATCAACGAAAAAATTAAAACCGCGCCGATAGTTTGAAAAACATAAATTGCCCTGGGGGGCAGGGGCTTCCGGCGCAGGGCCTCTATTATAAAAAGGAGTATCATCCCGCCGTCCAAAATGGGCAGGGGCAGGAGGTTCATTATACAAAGGGCAACGGAAATTAAAGCCAGAAAATTGGTCATGGAACTCAACCCCGTCGCAAAACTCTGTCCAAAACCTTCGGCCGCGACATCTCCAACCATGTAGGTAATTCGCACAGGCCCCGACACTGCCTGGGTCAGATCTATACCCCTGAACAAAAGCGAAAGGCTTTTTAAGGAAATAACAAAGGTTTGCCAGGTTTTGACTGTTCCGGTGGCAAGAGCGGCAAAAGGATTTAAATACGGGGTACGGTATTTGATTGTCTGCCAGGAAATGCCCGGATCTGCCTCCCCGGAATCGGAATAGCTAAGCTCAAGCTCGGTGTTTTGTATAAGTCCGCCGCGTTCGTACTCAAGTTTAAGAGAACCGGGTTTTTCTTCAAGAATAGGAATAAGTTTTACGGAATAAGCAAAATCATTTCCGTTAACGGAGCGTATGCGATCGCCGCTTTTTAGCCCTGCCTTTTCCGCCGGGCTTCCGGCGGCTACTTCGCTTATTATTGGATCGGTCCAGAAATAAACCCCAATCCTTCCTGCGCCGGTACTTTTTTCCAGGGAAGGAATAACGGTAAAATGAAGAATCTCTCCGTCTCGATCCACTGTTACAGAAAGTTTTTCTTCCGGATGAACGGCAATGTTTTCCTGAATATCGTGGTAATTTTCTGTTTTATTGCCGTTAATTTCAAGAATTCTGTCTCCGGTTTTTAGCCCCGCTTCGTCCGCGGGGTTTGTGCTTCCTGTTTTTATGTCAGAAAGAAGCACGATACGGTTTTCCAGGGTATTTACTTCAAAGCCTATGCCCCAAATTACGGACATTACCAAAACGGCAAAAACCAGATTAAAAAAAGGCCCCGCAAAGGAAACAATAATTCTGCGCAAAGGGCTGGCGGCAAAAAAAGAACCCGGTGCGGGATCTATGGCTTTTTGTTTGTTTTCAAAAGCCTGTTGAAATTCATTTTCCCCCTTCATTTTGCAATAGCCGCCAAGGGGGAGCATGCCAAGACGGTATTCAACAGCACCCAGTTTTTTCTTTAAAACAGGTTTGCCCCAGCCTATGGAAAACGCTTCCACATCAATGCCTACAAGACGGGCGGCAAGAAAATGCCCCAGTTCGTGAACAAAAACAACAATGCCAAGGCCGACAAGCCCCAATAGTATTTTAAAAATCATCATCCGTTCTCCCGATATATTTCAAAGCTGTTTTTCTTGCGATTCCATCTGTATCAAGTATCATTTTTAGGGAAGGCGCTTCCCTGTCCCCTCCGCTTTCCCGGCAGCTCTTTAAAACGTACCCGACAATTCCGGGTATTTCAAGAAAGCCGGTTCTGCCTTTTAAAAAGGCATCCGCGGCAATTTCATTGGCGGCGTTGTATACAACAGGCATTAACGGCCCTGCTTTAAGAGCCTCGTAGGCCAGGGCAAGCATTGGGAAGCGTCCGGTGTCGGGTTTTTCAAAACTGAGGTTCAGGTTTTCAAAATCCAGGACACCGAAAGGGGAGGGGTTAATTTGAGGCCAGTAAAGAGCTTCGTGTATGGGAAGCCGCATATCCGGCCGGGAAAGCTGGGCGTATACCGCTCCGTCTTTAACGCGGACAAGGGAATGAACTATGCTCTGGGGGTGTATGACTACCTTTATTTTTTCCAAAGGAAAATCAAAAAGACGGGCCGCTTCTATTACTTCAAGGCCTTTATTTGCCAATGTCGCCGAATCCAGGGTAATTTTTGCCCCCATATTCCAGGTAGGGTGGGCGAGGGCTTCTTTTGGAGTAACTTTTTCAAGCTGTTCCATAGAATAATTTCTAAATGGCCCCCCCGATGCGGTCAGGATAATTTCTGTGGTATTTAAACTGCCTAACGCTTCAATAAGGTTAAAAACCGCCGAATGTTCCGAATCAACAGGAATGATCTTTGTGTGATTTTTGTCCGCTTTTTTAAAAGCCAGCGGGCCGGCCATAACAATGGTCTCTTTGTTGGCCAGAGCAAGATCCATGCCCGCATCAATACAGGCAAGGGAAGGCTCCAGGCCCGGGGATCCTGCTATGCCGTTTACAGCAATATCCGCGCCGCAATCCGCAATGGCGTTTAACAGGGCGCCCTTTCCCTCTTTATCAGAAAGAACCGTTAACGCATTGGAAAATTCCGTTTTAAGCTTGCCAAGTGATTCTTCATCGTTGCGGGCTGTTAAAAGAACACATTCAAAATCGTCTTTGTTTTGCCTTAATACATCAAGGGTACTTTTCCCGATAGAGCCGGTGGCCCCCAAAACAGCAATTTTTTTTCTCATAAAGTCTTAGGTAAAAAGCAGCGCGAACACAAGATAGTAAACAGGCGCCGCTGTGGAAAGGGAATCGATGCAGTCCAGCATGCCGCCGCGGCCTGGCATTATATTGCCCGAATCTTTTATGCCGGCGCTCCGTTTAAGGCATGATTCGGCAAGATCCCCCAAAATTGCCCCGGCTCCGGCCACAAGGCCAAGAATGGCGCCTGATACAAGAAAATGAAAGCGGCCTTTGGGAAATGCCCCGGGGAAAAGCCATGTCCCGGCCATCCCTAAAATCAATGACACAATCATCCCGCCCAAAAAACCCGCGACGCTTTTGTTGGGGCTTGCGGGGATAATTCCGCGGTTCCCTTTCCCAAAGAGCATACCCGCTGCCCAGGCGCCTGAATCATTTAAAAGCGTAATTAAAAGGAAAAATAAGACAACCAATCCCGCATGGGGAAAGGCAAGAAGCCTGATAATAAAAGACATAAGGAAACCGGGATAAATTAAAACAGCCAGGCATGCGGCGGAACGGTTTACAAAAGAGTCCAGCGTTTCTTTGGAAGCAAAGACCCGTGAAGACAGTGCCCAAAAAACGCCAAGGCTGAATACTGTGTCCTGGATTTCCACAGGGGCGCCAAAACAAACAACCAAGGCCGCCGTCAAAGGGCTTAGGCCGCCAAGGATTACGGCTTCTGCCTTTGAAACAGTCAGGTTTTTTTGATTAAGCATATTGCGGAATTCCAGGGCACCCGAAAGCGAAACGATAATTACAATTATGCTGAACCCAAAGTGATTGTACATTGGCAGAAAAAGAAGAACGCAAATAATTATCGGAAGACCCACTATAAATAAAAGGAGCCGCTGAAAAAGTGATTTCATGCTAACTGTTCCTTACATGGGCGTAATCCGCACCAAAACGGCGCTCGCGTTTTCCGAATGAATCAACAGCCTTTTCAAGATCTTCCTCTCCCCAATCCGGCCATAGTTTATCGGAAATATAATATTCTGAATATGCCCCCTCCCAAAGAAGGAAATTGCTGGTTCTGAATTCTCCGGCAGTACGGATTATAAGGTCCGGGTCCGGAACATCAGGATTATCAAGGTACCTGCCAATAAGTTCTGTCTTGACAGGTTCCGCCGAAAACAAACCGGGCTTTGCCCCCTGGTCTTTTATCATACGGCTTAGCGCCCGGGCAATTTCGTCTCTGCCGCCATAATTTAACGCCAAAATTACCTGGAGGCCCTTAAAGTCTTTTGTTTCCTCAAGAACCTTTTCCAGTTCTTTTTGAATATCCCGTGGGAGTCCGTTTTTGTCCCCCGCGTGCCGAATCCGTATTCCGTTTTCGCGGTAAAAATCAAACTCGCCCCTTAGATATTGCTTTACAAGACCCATAATAAAACCCACTTCATCGGCGGTACGTTTCCAGTTTTCCGTAGAAAAGGTGTACAGCGTCAGGTAGGAAATGCCCATGGCGCTTGCGGCCTTGACCACCCGCTTGGCAGCCTTAAGCCCTTCAAGGTGGCCCTGGGTACGGATCTGCCCCCGCTTTTTCGCCCAGCGGCCATTACCATCCATGATGATTCCCACATGAAGGGGTATTTTAGAATCCAAACGTTTCTGCCCCCAATAACTGTTTTATTATATTTCCATAATCTCTTTTTCTTTCTTTTCCAGCGCCGAATCAATCTGTTTGATGTATGAATCCGTCAGTTTTTGAAGTTCGTCGCCGACCTGTTTTTCCTCATCTTCGGTGAGTTTTTTATCCTTAAGCTGCTTTTTGATTTCATCGTTGCCGTCCCGCCGTATGTTCCGTATGGCTACCCGGCTTTGCTCCGCCTGGGCTTTTGCCTGTTTTGCCAGTTCTTTCCGGCGGTCTTCGGTAAGGGACGGAATTGAAATGCGGATAACCTTGCCGTCGTTTGAGGGGTTAAGGGAAAGCTCGGAGCTTCTGATTGCCTTTTCGATATCGCCGATAAGGTCTTTATCCCAGGGCTGTATAACGATGAGGCGGGCTTCGGGAATAGAAATATTTGCCACCTGATTCAGAGGCGATTTTTCCCCGTAGGCGTCCACCCGGATTTTATCAAACAGCGCCGCCGAGGCCCTGCCGGTTCTGAGGCCGGCGAAAAAATCTTCCAGGCTCTGAATTGTTTTTTTCATCCGTTCTTC
>JAIRLQ010000059.1 GCA_031259345.1 Treponema sp. | reverse complement strand
ACCCCACACCCCCCCATTGTGGGGGGGGGGCGGCCCCCCCCAAAATGAGTTATTTGAACCGGCCGCACGGGGGCGCTTATGAAGGCCGGAATTATGGCGAAAATAGATACTAAATATTTCATTTGAAGCCCAGTATAGCAGGCTTTGGGGCGGGGCGCAAGGGCAAATTCAAAAATACCAGTTTCAAATTGGGCTTGTTCAATAACCGTATTGGTTATCTGCTAAGATACGCTTATCTATTAAATTGCGAAGCCTTTCTTTTTTGCCCTTGCCGTCTTATAATGATGGCAGCAATGGAGTGATCGGCTAAAATGATATACCGCCCTATCGGAAAAACCGGCATGAGCGCCAGCGTCATCGGCCTTGGCGGCGAACACCTGGATAATAAGCCCTTTGAAACCGCAGACGCGGTTATCAATACCGCCCTGGATAATGGCGTAAATATTATGGATGTATTTATGCCCGGCGACGAGGTACGGACAAACATAGGCAGGGCCCTGGCCGGCAGGCGGGACAAAATGCTTATTCAGGGGCACCTTGGCTCTACCAATATAAAACAGCAGTATGACCAGAGCAGGGATCTGCCGTCTATTAAAACTTATTTCGAATCCCTGCTCCGCTGCCTTAAAACCGATTACATCGATTTTGGCATGTTGTTTTTTATCGATTCTGAAAAAGATTTTTCAGATATGTTTGACGGCCCTGCCCTGGGCTATGCCCAGGAGCTCAAAAAAGAAGGGAAGATACGGGCTATAGGCGCAAGTTCCCATAATCCTGTTATTGCCCGGCGGGTGGTAGAAACGGGGATGGTTGATCTTCTGCTTTTCAGCATTAATCCTGCTTTTGATATGGCGCCTTCCGGGGCGAATGTGCTTGATTACCTGGCGGAAGATAATTTTAATTTTGAAAAAAACCTTGATCCCAGACGGGCGGCCTTATACAAACTCTGTGAGCAAAAAAGTGTAGCCATTACGGTGATGAAAACTTTGGGGGCGGGAAAACTGCTTGATCCGCGGTACTCGCCTTTTGGAAGGCCCCTTAGCGCGGTACAGTGTATTCACTATGCCCTGACGCGGCCTGGGGTAGTGAGCGCACTTTTGGGCTGTTCAACCCGTGAGCAGGTTTTGGAGGCCCTTGGTTATTTAAACGCCGCGGACGAGGAAAAAGATTACAGCGGCATAGTGTCAAAATATCAGGGCAGTTTTAAAGGAAGCTGCGTGTACTGCAGCCATTGTCTGCCCTGTCCCGCGGAAATCAATATTGCCGAAGTAAATAAATATCTGGATGCCGCTTTGCTTGACCCGGAACATATTCCCCAAACGGTAACGGAAAGGTACAGGGCGCTAAAGCATCGGGGCTCTGAATGCATCGCCTGCGGTTCCTGCGAAAAGAAATGCCCCTTCTCGGTACCGGTTGTAGAACGCATGAAAAAGGCCGCGGCCCTCTTTGGGCTGTAAAGAAAAGCCGGGCGTTTTATTTTGTGCGCCTTATACCCGGGGCTGTCCAGGAAGTCGGTTACATCCCGTCCGGGCCCGCGCGGGCTATTGCCATTGGACGGATAATTTTTTATACTATCAAAAGAAATTTATAATTTGGAGGTTGCGCCATGTCCGATTCGGACGGCGGCGGTAGTTGCCGCCACAAACAAAGTATAGTTTGCGTGCAAGCTGTACAAAATCTGACGCTTATGGCGCGCCTTTCCTAGCGGGTTAATATCCCCCGGGGGCGGGCGCCCTTAAGCTGGGGGGAATCATGTTAAAAGAAGAAATTTTAGAGCTCCTCAATCAAAATCCCATTCGTGCGGGAAGGCTGCGTTCGCTTTTTAGCCAGATGAACGCTGTCGATATAGCCGCCCTTTTTGAGGATTTACACCGGGAAAAGATAGTCCAGATCTTCAGGCTTTTGCCCAAAAACATGGCCGCCGAGGTTTTTACCTACATTGAAGCCGACGGACAGCAGATCATTATTGAGGCCTTAACGGACAGCGAAGTCGGCGATATTGTGAATAAGCTCTTTGCCGACGACGCCGCCGACCTGGTGGAAGAAATGCCTTCCGATGTGGTGAACCGCATCCTCCTTTCGGCAAGCCCCCGAAAGCGTAAAACCATCAACCAACTGCTCCAGTACCCCGAGGATTCCGCCGGCAGTATTATGACTACCGAGTATGTGGAGCTTAGGGAAGGCGCCCTGGTAAAAGACGCGTTCAGCCACATCAGAACTACCGGCATTAACAAAGAAACCATTTACACAAGCTATGTGATACGGCAGGATCGTTTTCTGCTGGGTTTTGTAACAGCCAAGCGGCTTATGCTTGCGGATCCCGACGACAGGATTTCCGATATTATGAACGCCAACCCCGTCTTTGCCTATACCACCGACGACCAGGAGCAGGTAGCCGCCCGGTTCCGGAAATACGGCCTTCTTTCTATGCCCATTGTCGATAAGGATCAACACCTGGTGGGCATTGTTACCGTTGACGATGTTGTGGAAGTTATCGAAGAAGAAAACACCGAAGACTTTGAAAAAATGGGCGCCCTTTCCCCTTCCGAAGAGCCGTATCTTAAAACCGGGGTCTTTAAGCTGGCGGGTAACCGTATCATGTGGCTGCTCTTTTTAATGCTCTCCGCCACGATTACGGGTTTTATTATCAGCGGTTTTGAGGATACCCTTTCGGTACTGCCGGTTCTTGTGGCTTTTATCCCCATGCTCATGGATACCGGCGGCAATGCGGGAACTCAAACTTCTACACTTGTTATCCGCGGCATGGCCCTTGAGGAAATTCGTTTTAGGGATTTGTCAAAAGTTTTATGGAAAGAAATCAGGGTGGCATTTCTTTGCGGCTTTGCCCTGGGTTTAGTCAACTTTGTGCGTATTTATTTAATGAACGGCAGGAACCCCCTTTTGTCCTTGCTTGTTACCGGAAGCATGCTGGCTACCATTGTAATGGCAAAAACCCTGGGCTGCGTACTCCCCATGGCGGCAAAAAAATTAAAGCTTGATCCGGCGATAATGGCGGCGCCTCTTATTACAACCATAATTGATAGCGGCTCTTTGGCGGTTTATTTTCTCATCGCCCGG
This sequence comes from Treponema sp., assembly GCA_031259345.1. Lineage (GTDB taxonomy): Bacteria > Spirochaetota > Spirochaetia > Treponematales > Breznakiellaceae > JAIRLQ01. Next base: position 1,479 of record JAIRLQ010000059.1, on the reverse strand, counting down.
ACACTTTTTGACGTTTAGTGCAGCCCCAAAGCGCGCTCAAGCCGGGATCTGGGGTCTTCCGTTTTACCCTTAATGCTTTTTGCCGCCTCGATAAAAGCTTTTAGGTTCCGTCCCGATTTTTCATACAGCTCTTTAAAATAATCGCCTTCCCCGTAATAGAGATTATAAAGTTCCAGGTAGGCGTTATTAATTGGCAGCCCGGAAAAGCCCCTGTAGTTTTCTGTTTTATAAAGAGAGTCATAATTCCCGGCAAAGCGGGTCTGGAAGCCGGAGATAATTTCAGCTTTGCGTAAAAGTTTTTCCTCCCGCGCAAGGGCCCCGTCTTTATAAACCGCTTCAAGGCTTGCCTTTAATTCCATAAGGGCTTTTAGAAAGGTGTCCCTGTCGGCGCTTAGATCCGCCCCGCGCCGATCTTCCTCACGCGCCGCCTCATGGCCAAATGTTTTTTCTATATAAAGGCGGCTTCCTTCGCTTCCTACAAATTCCGCGAGCTCTTCGTTAAATTGAACCTGGTTTTTAATAAAAACCGTGGCATGAAAAAGCTCGTGGATAATTAAATCCGCCAATTCCCTCCGGGTATAATTCTTCATGTATGAATAAAGGGGGTCTTTAAACCAGCCCAGGGTACTGAATGCGTCTACGCTTCGAATCCACACATCAAGATCCTTTTTTAGAAGCTTTTCCCGTTCCTTACGGGCGTCTTCAATATTAAAGAAACCTTTGTAGGGGACTTTTCCCACCACGGGAAACTGCCACTCGTGGGTGGTAAACGAATCCTTTGCAGAAGCTGATACCACCGCCGCAAGGTAATCGCGGTCAAGTTCCACATAGCGGGTATAATTTTTACTTTCTTTGAGTCCAAGGTCTTCCATGGCAAAGCGGCGGATGCCGGCGACGGTCCGGGCAAATTCAATGTTTTCTTCCCCTTCCAGGTTTTCAAGGGGAACGGCGCGGCTCAAATAGCCCAGCATGGTTGTGCCCTGCTTTAGGGTATAACAGCCCGAAAAAAATCCCAGGCAAATCATCAATATAAGAGCAGAAACCGGGGCTGGCAAAAGAGCCATAAACCCGGCGGGAAAGTGTTTCATAATATAAGTATAGTGTAGAGGGCGGCAAAAAAATGCAAGCGCATTTATTCGGCAAATACAAACAGGACGCCCGGGCGCTTCCCCGGCTGGGTGCTAGATGGACGAAGCTCCTCCCGCGCTGCGCGCCATTTGTTGTGTTACATTTTCGTCTTAGGGTTACGTTTTCTGCGTATAACATTATCCTGGTCGTCGTTTCGCCATACGCACCGCCGGTGAAGCCGCCCGGCGTCCTGTTTGCTTTAACCGCAAATGCGTTTGCTTTATGGTGGGGCGGGAGCGGCCTCGTCCGGCGTGCTGTTTGCGTTGACCGCAAATGCGCTTGCTTTGTGGTGGGGTAGGGAGCGGGCCCGTCCGATAAAGGGCGCGGGTAGGAGCCCCGCCGGGGTTAGTC
>JAIRLQ010000561.1 GCA_031259345.1 Treponema sp. | reverse complement strand
GGGCATTATTGATGTGTATGTTCCCGAAGATATTGATTTGAACACCCCCTTTACATGCACTTTATCGCGGGTATCAGCGAGGCGTTAAGCGAGGAGTTGTACTCGTTTTTGATTAAACGGTCGTGGAAACGTAATCACAGATGCGACGGGTACATTGTAACGGGCCTGTTAACCGAGGAGATTCACGATTTTTATTCCCGCGCCCAGGCGAAAAACCTGCCGGTGGTCCTGTTCGGACATACCGATATTGAGCGGATCGATTGTTTTGACGTGGACAATGTTCAGGGCGCCATGTTGGCGACGAATCATTTAATACAAATGGGGCATCGGAGCATCGCCCTGATCAATACGGACGAAAACAAAGATTATACCATTGATCGGCTCCAGGGCTATAAAAATGCCTTGAGCGCGGCGGGCATTGCCTTTAATCCTGCCCTGACGATACGGACTCAAAACACCGTACAAGGGGGAAGCCTCGGAATGAAAGCGCTGATAGCTTTAGGAGGCTTTTCCGCAGTTTTTTGCGTTACCGACATCATGGCTATTGGGATGATAAACGCCCTGCACGAAGCGGGGCTGCGGGTTCCTGAAGATATATCGGTTGTGGGCTTTGATGGCCTGGGGATACACCGTCTTACGGATCCGCCGATTACCACTATCCGCCAGCCGGTGTTCGAAATCGGCGAAAAACTGGCCCGGCGGCTCGTGGGCAGAATAAAAGGAGTCGGAGAGCGGATGACGGGCTTTTTGCCGACGGAACTGCTTCCCGGCAAATCGGTAAAACCGGCGCGTTGAAGCGATAGGCTTCAATATATAGAAGCGGTCAGCTTCATACGGTAATTATACGTTTTTAGGGGGGATTTATGGTAAAACAAAACGGCATTGTGGAGGAATTTAAGAAAAATCGGGCCTTGTTCTTCATGGTCGCGCCCGCGGTACTCCTGGTGTTCGTGCTGTCCTATCTTCCTATGTCGGGGCTTATTCTTGCGTTCAAGAATTACCGCTACGACCGGGGAATTTTCGGCAGTGCGTGGAACGGGCTGGAAAATTTCCGGTACTTGTTTATATCCGGCACGGGTATCCTCATCACCCGGAATACATTCCTGTATAACCTTTTGAATCTCATTACATCTCAGGGACTGGCGATTATTATCGCCATCATCATTACCGAAATGCCCGGCAGAGGGTACAAGAAACTCTGTCAATCTGTTATTTTTCTGCCCTACTTTATTTCCTGGGTTATCGTGGGGACCTTCGTGTTTAATATTTTTAACTTCGAGACTGGGGTGATGAACAACATACTCAAGATGCTGCGCCTTGAACCGGTGAATGTCTATTCAAAACCGGCGGTATGGCCCTTTATCATCTGCGCGTTCAATTCCTGGAAATGGTGCGGGTACAATTCAATCATCTATATTGCCGCGATTATCGGCATCGATCAGGATTGTTTTGAGGCTGCGGATATTGACGGCGCCAATATTTTCCAGAAGATATGGCATATCACGCTCCCCTCCATCCAGCCGGCTATTATTACTATGCTGCTTTTGCAGGTCGGGCGTATCCTGCGGGGCGACTTCGAGATGTTTTACCAGATTGTGGGAAACAACGGACAGCTTTTTAACGCCACTGACGTTATCGATACCTATGTGTTCCGTTCCCTGCTGACCAACGCCAACCTGGGGATGACAGCGGCGGCAACTCTGTATCAGTCGGTCTTGTGTTTTGTCATCATCATCGTGGTAAATCACATCGTCAAAAAAATCGAAGCCGATTACGCGCTGTTTTAAATAAGGAGTCTCATATGCCGGGAATGTTACAGACTGCGGGGATAAAAACGACCAATGTTACGAAAATTTTTTATGTCCTCAGTTATACCCTGATTACGATCATCGCCTTTGTGTGCCTTGTGCCTTTCATTCTGCTGCTATCCGGGTCATTCACCTCGGAACAGGCGATACGGTTCTCCGGGTACAGTATTCTGCCCAAGGACATTACCCTGGAAGCCTATCAGGTGATATTCAAATATCCTCAAAAGGTCGCCCTTGCCTACGGGGTTTCCATCATGATTACCCTGGTAGGTACATTGGGAGGCTTGTTCCTTATTACCAAGACCGCTTATGTCATAAGCCGGAAATCGTTTAAGTACCGCAACGCCATTTCCTTCTTCTTTTATTTTACTACCCTGTTTAACGGCGGTATGGTGTGTACCTACATTTTCTACATCCGGTACCTGCACTTAAAGGACAGTCTTTTGGCGGTTATTCTGCCGGGGATGTTCAATATTTTTTATCTCCTGATCATGCGGAGTTTTATTGCGGCAATACCACCGGCGCTTATCGAATCGGCGAAAATAGACGGGGCGGGGGAATTCAAAATTTTTACCCGGATAATCCTGCCGATTATCCCTTCCGGGCTTGCTACTATCGGCCTGTTCATGGCGCTGGGGTATTGGAACGATTGGTACAACGCGATGCTCTACATTAACACGCCGGAAAAATATCCCCTGCAGTATATGCTCTACGACTTATTGATGCGGACTCAGGCGCTTTCGCAAATCGCGGGACAGGTGGGCATACGGATAGAGAGCCTTCCTACCCAATCGCTTAAATTGGCAATGGCAGTGGTTGCGACCGGCCCGATTATTCTTTTGTATCCGTTTGTACAAAAATATTTTATCGCCGGCGTAACCGTTGGAGCGGTAAAAGGCTAGTCATACGGGAAGCGCGGATCGACGGTTCCCGGACCGGCTTAAAAAAATTATTTTTATAGGAGGATGAGATGAAAAAACTGTTTTATGTCAGGGGATGGTTCTACACGGCGGTTTTCCTGTCCTTGTCACTGGCTCTGACAGGGTGTACCAAAAAGGCGCTGGCCCAGAGCGGCGGTTCGGAAGGAGGACTGGATACGTCAAAGCGGGTTGAGTTGGTTCTGTATTTGATCAGTGACGAACCAGCCGGGCAGCGGGATATTAACGAAAACTTCAACAAGCTGCTACTGGAAAAACTGAACTGTACCCTCAAAATCAACTGGATAGGCTGGGCGGAATACGCGAACAAGTATCCCCTGCTGTTTTCTTCCGGGGAAGTCTTTGATATGGCGTACGCGGCGACATGGCTTAACTTCGCCACCCTGGCGCAAAAAGGGGCGTTTAAAAACATCGACGAGCTGTTTCCCGCTTACGCGCCCAAGAATTATGCCCGGCAGTCGAAGACGGCGCTTCAACAGGCAACCATTGACGGGCATCTGTACGCCATTCCTACCCTTCTGCCTACCTATTCGGCCTACGGTCCTATCTACCGGATGGATATTAATCTTCCCGGCTGGGACGGCAAAATGGACAACCTGGCCGACATGGAAAAGTATCTGCAAATCGTAAAAGACAACAATCCCGGCATGGAACCGATTCAGATTTATTCCATCGGCTCGGGAATTGGCGATCTTTTCCTGATGGAAAATGGGATTTATTTTATCAAAGGATCGACTAACGACTTCTTGTTCATCGATCCTACCCAAGCGAATCCCAAATTGTTCACCTGGTGGGAATACGAGAAGACCCCGGAATTTCTGGCCATGGTAAACCGGTGGAACCAGGCAGGGTATTTTTCAAAATCCGCGCTTTCCGATACGGACAGCGAAAAATTACGAAACGGCAAAGCCGCCCTGCGGATTCACAATATTGATAGTTGGGAAGGGGACTACCAGATGCGCCCGGAATGGGGACTGCGATGGAACAACTTTACCAAGGATCTGTCCAACATGGCATTTACCCAGGACGCCCTGGTTATTTCAAGTACCTCGAAGAATCCTGAACGGGCCTTGGCGTTTTATGAGCTGATAACTTCGGATCCGGAAGCCCACCGGGCGTTTTTTTACGGCATTGAAGGACAGAGCTATGAGATACAAGTCGTTGACGGGGTAGAACGGGTACGGGGACTGAACACCGACCGGTATTCGTCTTCGGCGCTGTGGGCTGCCCGAACCAAGGGGCTTACGCTGCAGAATGTTGGTTCTCCGCCGGATTTACAGGACTTCAAGGACCGCTTTGACGCGGCAATCAAGGATGGGGTAAATTCCCAGAAATTCCGCTCTTTCACGATTGACACTTCGTCTATTGAAACGTTATGTGCCATTTGCCCTAAAATTTGTTGAGAAATTATGTTAGAACCTGTTTAATATCTCATTTAGAATTCGGAATTGGGGCGCATTTGCGGCGTAAAACGCCGCAAACCGGGCTTTTCGCTCC